>JBJYWW010000256.1:0-7283 GCA_046259645.1 Anaerolineae bacterium | reverse complement strand
CATCGACTACGGTGTCATGGAGCAGAGCGATCGCGTCGGCTGCGTGCCGGCCACGTTCGAGTGGAGCGACGTCGGTTCGTGGTCGGCGCTGGCCGAGTCGCTTGCCACGGACGAGAACGGCAACACGCTCGTGGGCCCGCACGTCGCGATCGACACCTCCGGCAGCTTGGTATACGGCACGTCGGGGCGTCTCATCGCCGCGATCGGCCTGACGGACATGGTGGTCGTCGACACGCCCGACGCGCTCCTGGTCTGCCCGCGCGACCGCGCGCAGGAGGTTCGCCGCGTGGTCGACGCGCTGAAGGCGGGTGAGAGCGATGACTTGCTGTAGCCCCACTGCCTCGCCAAACCACACGGGGCGAACCGCGGCTCGGCGCGCGAGCTCGGCTTCGCCATCGGCGGCGGCGGCCGGGTCCTTGGCTGCCGCCGCGCTATGGCTCTACAATGCCGCGCGGCTGAAGCCGCATTGCCAATCTAGTGGCACCAACCGGGACTGAGAACAACATGACTTCAGAGGCACAAGGACGGCTGACCGACGTGCGGGCGGCCATGGCCGCGCAGGAGCTAGAGGCGCTACTGGTCGACGAGCCCGGCAACAGGCGGTGGCTCACCGGCTTCACGGGATCGGCCGGGACCGTCATCGTCTCCGCCGACGACGCATGGCTGCACACGGACTCGCGGTACTACGAGCAGGTCGAGCGGCAGTCGCCCGAGTTCGAGCTCGTCCGCGCCGGCACGGCTCCGCTCGAGAGCCTGTGCGCGCTGCTCGAGGACAACTCGCTGAAGAGAGTCGGCATCGAGGCGGAGACGGTCACGGTAGGCCGTCTCGAGCGAATGCGATCGCAGGCCCCGGACATCGATTGGGTCTCCACGAGCGGCATCGTGGAGCGCTTCCGGGCGATCAAGACGGAGGCCGAGATCGACGCCATCGCGCGCTGCGCTGCGTTGGGCGACGACGTCATGCGCCTCGCGTACGACCTCGCCCGGCCGGGCATGACGGAGTCGGAGCTGGGTTGGCAGCTGGAGAAGTACATGCGCGAGCACGGGGCCCAGGGTCTCGCGTTCCCGACAATCGTCGGCGCCGGGCCCAACGGCGCGTTGCCGCACCACGCCACGGGCGATCGCCCGATCGGCGTTGGCGAGCCCATAGTCATCGACCTGGGGGCCGCCATGGGCGGCTACAACGGCGACCTGACGCGGACTTTCTCGCTTGGCCCGGCATCCGACCCGGACTACGAGGCGGTGTGGAGCATCGTCGCCGAGGCCAATCAAGCCGCCGCGAACGGGATTCGACCTGGCGTAACCGGAGCCGAGGCCGACGCCCTGGCCCGAGACGTGATCACGGCTGCGGGCTACGGCGAGGCCTTCGGGCACGGCCTAGGTCACGGCGTTGGGATCAACGTGCACGAGATGCCGCGTCTCGGGCCGGCGGCCTCCGACGCGCCTCTTCGCGAAGGCATGGTGCTGACCATTGAGCCCGGCATCTACCTGCCCGGTCGGTTCGGCGTACGGATAGAGGACTTGGCGGTGTTGCGCGCGGACGGCGTCGAGATCCTGAGTCGTGTCGAGAAGACGCCAGTGGTTGAAACAGCGCCGTAGGCGCGGGCCGCTGCGGCCACCAACCGGGACGGCATGGCACACGGGTCGCGGGGCGGGGGTGCCCGCGCGGCTGACTGGAGGACTTGCTGATGGTACCCGGAGCGGAGCCGGACGGGCTGCCGGAGCGGATGCGCGAGCGGATGCCGGAGCAGCAGCCGGAGGGGCAGCCGGACGCCACAGGCAAGCCCAGCGAACCGCACGGCGAAGGCGCGTCACGTGACAGCAGCCGCGCCGACCCGCGCGACCGTCGCCAGGGAGCAGTCACGCGCGCGGCCTCGCTCGCGCTGGCCCTAGTAGTTGGCCTCCTGCTGGGCTGGATCTTGTTCTCGTCGGGCGAGCGGTCACCGGCCGCCGTTGTCGACGGCCCCGGCGATCTGCCGGCGGAATGGCGCGTCGAGTGGGTGCAGCTAGTCGCCGACGACTACGCGCGCGCCCGCGACGTCGACCGCGCGCTCGGGCTGCTGGACGGGATCTCCGCCGCCGACCTCGACGCAGCGTTGGCGGCCCTCGCGGCAGAGGACAGGAGCCCCCTGCAACAGCACACGGCGGCGCTGCTGGCCGAGGGCCTGGGCGCGGCGGCCGCTTCCGGGCTTCCGGCGGCTCCCAGCGAGGCGCCCGGTCACGCCCGCCTCGATACCGTGCGGATGATCGCCGCCGCCGTTCTGCTCGTCGCCGCCAGCGCCTTGGCGGTGCTCGGAGTCGCTTGGCTCGCCTGGCGGCGAGATCGACGGGTGCAGATCGCCCGTCGCGATCCGGACTCGGCCGGCATGGCGCCCCCTGCCGGGCGAACGGTTCACGACGCCGAGACGGCGGCGCTTCGACTCGGCGGCGCGGCGCTCCCGAATGACGCCCGTCCGGGAGCGGGGGCGTCGGGCGGCGTGTCGCGCGGCCCCGCGCCGGCTGGCGCAGCGCGGTCCTCGTTACCTGCCGGCGTCTCGCGGCAGCAGGAGAGCGGCGGCGTCCCTTGGCGGCCGCTGAGGATCTCGCTCGGTGACGCCGCCACGGTCACCTACGAGCCGAGCGACGAGCCCTTCTACCAGACCTGGCTGGTCTCGGACGGGCGCGGCAGCCTGGTCGGCGGCATCGGGCTGCGGTCGCAGAGCATCGGCCGCGTCGGCGTGCTCGAGCTCTGGTTCTTCAGGCGCGACGACTTGGGCACCGACGAGGACACGGCCAGCGTGACCCTGCTGACTGATGCGGCGCGCGGCGACAGCGTGCTCCGAGCCCGCATCGGGGACCTGGATGTCATGCCTGCCGTGCCAGGCGCCAGCACCGTCCTGCGGGCGGCTGATCTGGAGCTGGCCGCCGAGATCGCGGCAGCCGAGCCCGGCGCGAGCGACGACGACGTTAGCCTGGGCATCGTCACCGTCGTGCTCAAGCCGCGCAGGGGAGCCAGGCTCGGCGAGCAGTCGGCTGCCGACCGCCCGGCGCGCTAGCCGGGGAGCCAGGCACGGCGAGCAGGCGCGTGGCGCCGGCACTCCGGCCCACTGGCCCGGGAGCCGGGGAGCCAGGCTCGGCCAGCAGGCGGGTTGCGCCGGCACACCGACCGACTTGGCGGCGCCGACCAAGGCTCGCACCGGGACCCTCGGGCACCTATCATTAACGGCACCTTCGTGTGCGCGGTGCCCCAGGGTCGAACGCGGGCCTTTGCCGTCGCTCAACAACCTTGTTGGAGGCAGCCAGATGACGTTTCGGACACTGATGGCAATTCTCTTGACGCTCGCGCTCGCGGCAACGGTCGCCGCGTGCGGCCAGACCGGTGACAACGATTCGGGCGGCGCTGCCAGCTCCAACGTGGAGCAGCAGACGGGCACTGAGGCCCAGCTAGCCGGCGGCGATGAGGCGGCGCAACAGGGGCTGACCGGAGCCGAGGGCGAGGACGCTGCCGCGGGAGAGGATCAGGGCGATTCCGGCGTCGTGGCCGAACCGGGCGACGGGCAGCAGCAGCAGCCGGTGATCGCCAGTGGAGGCGACGAGCCGCTTCCGGCGTCGAGCGAGGAGGAACCAGTCCGGCCTACCCAGCCACTGGGCGTGCAGCGCTTCTCGAACATCGACGAGGCCGTCGAGGCGATGCCGTTCACCCTGCTCGAGCCGAAGACGCTCCCCGAGAACTCCAGCCTCAGCATCGTCCAGATCATCGAGCCCGTCGAGGGCGAGACTGAGCCCGGCCTCCCGGCTACGCGGCTGATCTACGACATCGACCTCCAGGGCGTCATCGTGCTCTACATATCGCCGGCGACCGGCGAGCCGGGCACCGGCGAGCCCACGACGATAGGTCCCTACGAGGGCTGGTCGGAAGTGGTCGGCGCCGCCGGCGACGAGATGACGATCCTCCTGTGGGAGCAGGACGGCACGCGGATCGAGATGCGCGGGCGCTCGATCGGGCTCGAGGACCTCATGGCCGCGGCCGAGAGCCTCGGCCCGGTGGGGCAGTAGGCCGCTCAGCCTAGCGGAGAGGGTCTGCCAAGGCTCAGTCGCGCGGCGTCAACCGCCGTAGATCGCGAACGAGGCCAACACGAAGTTGTAGGTGGCGTGCACGCCGATCGCCGTCGTCGTGCTCGTGCGCTGGCGGCATAGGCCCAGCAGCAGCCCGACTATGAACACCTGCACTAGCGCGAGCGAGACGGTGTACTGCGTGTGCAGCACTCCGAAGAGCAAGCTGGTGAAGATCAGGCCGAGGCGCGGCTGGGCCGCCCCGCGGAACAAGATCTCCTCGCCGATCCCGGCCGAGACGCCGATGGTGAGCGCTCCCAACAGCCCGGCGCTGAGATACGGCTCGAACAGGGCTTCGCTCAAGCGCTCGACCTGGGCAAGGTCTTCGCTCGACAGCCATGCCCACAGCGAGTCGATTGCGTAGCTGCTGATCAGCGCCAGCCCCGTGGCGGCGATCCACCACTTGACGCTGAAGCCGCGCGTGAGCCCGAGGCGGCTCAGCGTCTCCTTGACGTCGCGCTGGACGATGATCCCGACGCCCAGCAGCGCCAGCAGTGCGAAGCCGAAGCTCTGCGCCCACAGCGTCGCGAGTCCGGTCTCTGACGCCATGCTCGATAGCTGGTCCAGCGACTCCTCGTCCCCGACCAACATCTCCATCGTCAGGCCGTTCATCGCCGACACACCGATGAGCAGCACCACGTACTGCAGGGCAACGGCGTGCACCACGCGATCTGGGTCGATGGGCAGCGCGAGCGCGATCAGCCGCCGGACGGGCGGCAGCAGCAACACGAGCCCAGCGACCCCCATCGCGATGAGCACCCAGCCCATGTCCCCCATGAGGACGAGGCCGGCGTCGCCAGAGAGCCCGGATGCGTCGAGCGCCTCCGACACACTGGCGCCGGTCGTCGCGTCGAGGCCGGCCAGGCGCGGGGTGAGCGACATGAGGACGCCGAGCGGTATCATGGCCAGGTCGACCATGCCGACGATGAAGTAGACGAACCACTTCAGCGCCTCCTCGCGCTCCGCCACATAGGCGAGCGTTAGCAGCAAGCCCAGCGCTCCGAGCGCGGCGATCAGCAGGATCTCGATTCCCCCGGTCACGTTGCAGCTCCCTTGCGTTGGCGCGCTAGAACAGGCTGACCTGCCCGCGCTCGGATTGCGGCGCGCTGAGGCCCAGGTGCCTGTACGCGTGCTCCGTCGCGACTCTCCCGCGCGGAGTACGGTCCAGGAAGCCGAGCTGCAGCAAGTAGGGCTCGACGACGTCCTCAATCGTGCCGGCGTCCTCGGCTAGCGAGGCGGCGATCGTGTCGACCCCGACCGGTCCGCCCGCGAACTTGACGACGAGCGTCAGCAACACGCGCCGATCCAGGTCGTCGAGCCCCAGGTCGTCTATCTCGAGCAGCGACAGGGCCTCCTCTGCCACCGGGGCGTCGATCAGGCCGCCGGCTCGCACCTCGGCATAGTCGCGCACGCGGCGCAACAGCCGCAGTGCCACTCGCGGCGTGCCGCGTGACCGACGCGCGATCAACGTTGCGCCGGCCGGGTCGACGTCGACCCCCAACACACAGGCGCCGCGCTCGACGATCCGCGCCAGGGAGTCCGGGTCGTAGAAGTCGAGCCGGTAGACGGCACCGAACCGATCCCGCAACGGGGCCGTCAGCAGAGCGGGGCGAGTCGTGGCGCCGATCACCGTGAAACGCGGCAGGTTCAGGCGGATGCTTCGCGCAGTCGGGCCCTTGCCGACCACGATGTCGAGCGTGAAGTCCTCCATGGCCGAGTACAGGATTTCCTCGACATCGCTACGGAGTCGGTGGATCTCGTCGATGAACAGCACGTCGGCCGTCCCCATGTTCGTGAGGATGGCCGCCAGGTCGCCGGCCCGCTCGACGGCTGGTCCCGCGGTGGTGCGGATCGTGACGCCCATCTCGCCGGCCAGGATGTACGCCAGCGTGGTCTTGCCGAGGCCGGGAGGGCCATAGAACAGCACGTGATCGAGCGGCTCGTCGCGGGCCATCGCTGCCTCGAGCAGGATCTCGAGGTTCGCCCGGAGCTTGCTCTGCCCGACGAAGTCGCCCATCGTGCGCGGACGCAGCGACTGCTCGACCACGTCCTCGAGGCGCCGCTCTGGCGCGGTGATGCGCTCACGCTCCAAGGCCATGCTAGCGCGGCCCTAGCACGTTTGTTCCGCTGGGCATGCGCGAAGTATACCACACGCGGCTCCGGCGCTACTCCTTGACTGCGGCCCCGGGGCCTGGTATACGCAGCAGGGCGCTCCGCCCCCGACGCGGCGCGCCAAACAGGGCGACAAGGTAAGAGCCATGGCCAACGAGCACGAGCCAAGCAGCAGCAGCGCGCAGCAGCCGAACTTCCAGGTGCGGATCCCGCTCGAGTGGGAAGAGGACGACGAGGTGCCGATCGTCTACGCCAACCAGGTCCTCATCTCGCACGCGGGACCGGAGTTCTTCATCGTGTTCGGGACAGTCGTGCCACCCCTGAACACCAGCGAGATACCGGACAGCTTCAAGATCAGGCCGCAGGTGAGGGTCGTGGTGTCGCGCGACGCGATGGGCTCGGTCGTCCAGGCTCTCACCGACAACCTGCGGCGCTTCCAGGACGCGCAGGCCAAGGCGCGCGCGCGGAAGGACAACGGCTAGCGTCCCGCCGTCGCGGTCCCTTCCACGAACAAAGAAAACGAGTCTGCTGGCGACGACCTACTCTCCCACCGGGTTGCCCCGGCAGTACCATCGGCGCTGGCAGGCTTAACTGCTGGGTTCGGGATGGGACCAGGTGTTGCCCTGCCGCTAGAGTCACCATCAGACTCGTTGTTCACAAGTCAGATGCGTATTCGTATGTTAGTTCCCGGCGCCATCGGCTGGTGATGGCACCCTAAGAGCTGAACAAGAGCGTCGGAAATCGACGGAAGCAAGTGAAGCCCTCGCGCGTTAGTAGCGGTCAGCTTAGAGCCTCGCAGCCCTTACACCTCCGCCCTATCGAAGTGGTGGTCTACCACCGCGCTTACCCGGTTGTCCCGGAGGGTGACCTAATCTTGGGGTGGGCTTCCCACTTAGATGCTTTCAGCGGTTATCCCGTCCCGACTTGGCTACCCGGCGATGCAGCTGGCGCCACAACCGGCCCACCAGAGGTCGGTCCATCCCGGTCCTCTCGTACTAGGGACAGCTCCCCTCAAGTCACCTGCGCCCACAGCGGATAGAGACCGAACTGTCTCACGACGTTCTGAACCCAGCTCGCGT
>JBJYWW010000255.1:0-4510 GCA_046259645.1 Anaerolineae bacterium | reverse complement strand
TTCCGGCCGCGGCAAGATCGGAGCCAGCACCCTCTCAGGCCCGTTTGCACTCTCTCTGCTGTTGTTAAGGTCCCGGTCATGCCCGAGGCATCGAAAACGCCGCCGACCCTTCGGGCCGCGGCGAAGACGCACTAGCTGTCACTTGTCAGGTCAAGCGCCTGGTGAGCTGCCGGTGCACCTCCGTCTCTGCGATGTCATCGTCGAGGGCCGACTCTCGGCCACCGAACCGCGCTCCGTCTGCCGGAGCCAAGAGGCGAGTATACCACCCCACCCCGAGGGTGTCAAGGGGCAATCACACACGAGTTTGGCGGCCGCCGACGGATTGCCCGACAGGCTGGTGTGGTCTAGACTCCAACATGCGTGATGGCTCCGTCCCCGACTCGGCGCGCGAGCTCGCCGACATGCCACCCAAGGAGAGGCCGCATGCCGCTTCAGAAGCTGACAGCATCACAACTCGTGAACAAGGCCGCCGCGCCCGCCAATCCGGAGTATGTCGCCTTCCTGCGCTCACTCAAGCCGGGTGAAGGTGGGCGAACCACGGTCGAGGCCGAGGGTGTCGGTCGACAGACAATCAAGACGCGCCTCGGCAAGGCCGCGGACTACGCCGGCGTCACGATCAAGTTCGTGCGATCGCCGTCCGACCAGGTCGTGTTCCAGGTCGTCGCGCGCAAGTAGCGGCGGTCGCCTCTCGACCTACGCAACTCCATCTCGGCTCGAACTTCGCCGGCCATCCCCTCCAGTGAGGGTGGCCGGCTGACTGACGTTGCCGGCCCCACGGACTGGCGCCGTCACGAATCGATCGGCTCCGGCTTGTTGCCCAGCAGCTCCTCCAGCCGTTCGAGCGCATCGGCGTCTAGAGCCAGGTCGCTCGCGGCAGCGTTCTCAGTGACCTGTCCCGGGGTCCGAGCGCCAGTGATCGCGCTCGCGATCCCCGGCAGCCGCAGGCACCACGCCAGCGCCAGCTGGCTCTGCCGCATGCCCAGATCCTGAGCGACGGGCGCGATGCGCCGCGCCACCTCGATGTCCTCGTCCGCGATGTTGTCCCGCACCCACGCGATCTCGGCCGCGCGTGTCCCGTCCGGCACGCCGTCGGAGTACTTGCCGGTGAGCACCCCTTGGGCCAGCGGGCTCCACACGACGAGGCCCACTCCGTGCTCCTCGGCCGTCGGGAGGATCTCGGTCTCGATATGGCGGTCGACCATGCTGTAGCGAGGCTGCTCCGCCCTGGGTTGATGAGCTCCGAGGGCCCGCGCCCTCAAGACGGCCTCCGCGATGCGCGCGCTCTGCCACACGCTCGTGCCCCAGTACAGGATCTTCCCTTGGCGCACGAGGTCGTCCATCGCCATTACGACCTCCTCGACGAGCGTGTCAGCGTCGAAGCGATGGCAGAAGTAGATGTCGAGGTAGTCGGTGCCGAGGCGGCGCAGCGAGCCCTCCACCGACTCGTGCAAGTGCTTCCGGGACAAGCCCCGGTCGTTGGGGTTCTCGCTCATGGGCCAGAACGCCTTGCTGGTGATGACAAGGTCCTGCCGCCGGTAATCGGCGAGCGCCTTGCCGAACGTCAGCTCGGCCTGGCCGCGCGCGTAGATGTCCGCCAGGTCGATCAGGTTGATGCCCGAGTCGACGGCGGCAGCCACCACCTCGCGCACACCGGACTCGTCGAGCGACGAGCCGAACGTGAGCCAGCCGCCAAGCGAAATCTCGCTCACCTTCAGACCGCTGCCGCCGAGTCGCCTGTACTTCATCTCGCCCTTCCTCCGTCGTTGTCGTTGCGCTGGCGGTCGCCGCCGGTCGTCGGCAACGCCCCCGACCGCGACCGCGGCCATGGTAGCCGTCGTCAGGTTCAGCGGCGAGCGGCGCGAGGGCCGGCCCAGTGGCGGTTGATGCTATCCTAGCGCCGTTCGTGTCGCTTGCGCCCGCTCGGCGGTCCCGTCGCGCGAGGCGTTGCCGGACCGAGGAATACCCAGGGCTAGAGCGCATGCAGCTCACGCAGTGGAGCTCGATCGGCGGCGGGATGCGGGCGGCCGACCTCCTGGCACCGGCCGCGCTGGACGGCGTCACGGCCGTCGTGTCGTCGCGACGCGGGGGCGCAAGCGAGGCGCCCTTCGAGTCGCTGAACATGGCGTTCCACGTGGGCGACGTCGACGAGGCAGTCGAAGCCAACCGCCGGAAGCTCTTCCAGGCGCTGGATGTCGACCCCGCGGTGGTGGTGACCTGCGAGCAAGTGCACGGCAGCGCCGTGCACGTGGCGCGGAGCGGCGATGCGGGCCGCGGCAGCTTGGAGCTGGCGTCCGCCATCAGGGAGACCGACGCTCTCGTCACCGCCGAGCGCGACCTGTGCTTGATGGTGGTGGTCGCCGACTGCGTGCCGCTGGTGCTCTTCGATCCGCATCGTAGGGTCGTGGCCATCGCCCACTGCGGCTGGCAAGGCACGGCCCAGGGCGTCGCGGACGCCACGCTCGAAACCATGACGGGGCAACTCGAGTGCCGCGCCGCCGACGTGATTGCCGCGCTGGGACCGTCGATCTGTGCCCAGCACTACGAGGTCGGGCCCGAAGTGGCCGCGACGTTCCGGCGAGGTGCGTGGGCGGCGGAGGCGTCGCCGCTGCAGCAGGTGGGCGAGGAGCGGTGGCTGCTCGACCTCCGCGCCGCCAACGCCATGCGCTTGCGGGCGCTCGGTGTTCGGCAAGAGAACGTACACATGACGGGCACGTGCACGTTTGAGAGCCCGGACGACCTATACTCACACCGACGATCTGGCTCGCCCACGGGCCGCGTCGCGGCGTGCGTCATGATGCGCTGACGCGGTCCGCTAGACTCAGGCTCGTAGGGCATGCCGGCAGTGCCATGTCGACCAGTCACGCGGCGACCGCCGCGCGACGCGCGCGCCCCGCTTGGTTGGTGAGCCGATGAAGACAGCCTCGATTGCGTCGTGCAGGCGCAACGCAAGACGCCGCGCGGCGATGCCCGGCCTCGCCGCCGCCGGGCTGTGGAGCCTCGTCGTCGCGACCGCCGCGACCGTGGCGGTCGCGGCGCAGCCGGGCACGGTGGCAAGCCCAGGTGACCGTGACCAAGCGCCGGCCGGGGCCGGCGGCACCGAGATTGCCGCGCACCGGTTCGCGTCGTCGACCGACGGCGGCATTCTGTTCTCAGACGCGGGAGCCGGCGGGGCGGACCTGTACGTGATAAACGAGCGGGGCGAGGGCCGGCGCGCGATCGCCGTGACCTCGGGGCTGGCTGAGGCGCAAGGCGACTGGTCGCCTGACCGGGGGACCGTGGCCTACACCGCCTTCGTCGACAGCCTGTGGCGACTTGGCTTGCTCGATGTCGCGACGGGGCAGACAGCCGCGATCTCGAGCGGTCCCGAGGACTTCGAGCCCGACTGGTCGCCGGACGGCAGACGGCTGCTGTTCACGAGCTACTTCAACAGAAACACGCTCGATCAGAGCTCGTTCATCATGTCCGCCGCCTTCGACGGCAGCGACGCGCAGCCGGTCATCGAGCTGCGGCACCCGACGCACTACATCGGCAACCCGCGCTGGTCGCCGGACGGGGCGCGGATCGCGTTCACGGTCGGGTCGAGCACCGACGGCGGATCGCTCTACGTCATGGCCGCCGACGGCACGGGCGCACATCGCATGCTCGAGCACTCCGGCTGGGACGACATCGATCCGGCGTGGTCACCCGACGGTCGGCGGATCGCGTTCGCCTCGGGTCGCAACGCTGGCTCCACCTCCGCCACGACCCACGACATCTGGCTGCTGGACGTGGAGCAGGCGGTGGCTGGGACCGTCATCGTCGAGGACGAGCTCGATCTGCGACGCCCCGCCTGGTCGCCGGATGGGCGGTGGCTCGCTTTCGACTCAAGAGCAATCCGCGGCTCGTCCGGCTACTCGGTCCACGTCGCGCCCGCTCTCGGCGGTCCCGTCGGCACGCCGATCGCCGCGGGGCGCGAGCCGGATTGGGCCGGAGTGCCGGTTCCGACGATCACGCCCGTTGACGTCACCCCGTCACCAACGGACCCACTGACCCCGACCGGCGAGGCGACCGGTGAGGCTACGGCTACCCCGCCCGACCTCACCGATGTTCCACCGCTGCCCACGCTGCCGACCTTCCCGACCTTCCCCCCGACGGCGCCCACCGGCACAGGTCCTGCGCCGACCTTCCCGCCTGACACGGCGACGCCGACGGGCAGCCCGACTACCAGCCCGACCGTCACGCCCGGCGCCACGGAGCGTCGGATCCTGTTGCCGGCAGCCCTCCGTGGAGCCACGATCGGCGGCGGCGCGCCGGCGGCGGCGCGCCAGCCGCTCGAAACCCGGCGGGTGAGGTAGACTTGTGAGAAGCAGGCACACGGCGCTGCCTGACGGCGCGGTGCACCGTGGCCGCGATGCGCCAACTGGCGAGGTGATGTGACGATGAGGACCACGACGACGGCTCGCGCTGCGGTATCGTGTGTTGCGGCCGCCTGCGCGATCCTCTGCGCCGCGACGCTGCCGGCGTCGGCGCA
>JBJYWW010000254.1:0-8211 GCA_046259645.1 Anaerolineae bacterium | reverse complement strand
CTAGCTCATCTGTCGCCCTCCCTCGTTGGCATCGGCCAGCGCCGGCCGTAATGGCGTGCACGTCTCACGCAGTGGTAGGCGCCACTGGTTCGCCGACGCTCCGGCCCATGGGGACCAACCGGCGCATGCCTGCTCTAGCCCGCACCGATAGACAATCCAGGATACCACAGCGAGACGCCTGCCGCGCACGTTGCCGCGCTCCGTGTCAAGCCCAGTTCGCAGCGTCCGCTAGGCTCAAGCGATCGCGCACGCGCACGACATGTGTCCGCGTCGGACAAGACGCAGCAACCGGCCGCGTCGGTGCGATGTGTCTCGGCAAAACCCTGGTTGGACAGCCTCGGCGGCGAGGTGCGCGCTGCCGCAGCCTGGTTGTGCGCCGCTCATGCCGGGTGCCGCGCAGAAGTGCAGGCGCGGCGACCCGCGCCAGATCAAGGCCTCGGTGGCCCCAATGATGACCACAGTCCGGATGCTATACTACCGGCGCAAGCCCCCGTAGCTCAGGGGATAGAGCAGCGGTTTCCTAAACCGCGTGTCGCAGGTTCGAGTCCTGCCGGGGGTACCTTGATTTGACGGGCCGGAGCGGGTGTTCCGGCCCTTTGTCGTGTTGACTTCCGGGCCATTGGCAGCCGAGATCACCGCCACGGACCCGCGGGCTGGTGCGTATGGAGAATCCGATCCGCCGGATTGTAGGTCGGCCTGTGGCGCGTCGAATGCGCGACGCAGGGCAACGTCCACGCTCTGCTCCGTTGGCATAGGTCCCGCGGACGATTACGTCCAGCACCAACTCGATTAGACTCAGCATGGTGTCCGAGAATGCGCCGACAGCGACCTTGGACTTAGTGACTGCGGCGCGCGCGTGTCCCTGGCACGGCTCTCGGGCCGCGCTAGAATGGTGGCGTATCCTCGGCTAGTGGGGGCGCCGTCGAGAACGGGAAGGGTCACCGGGCGGCGTGGACACGTCGTCGATTTCTCCCCCTGCGCGGATTGTCCCGGCGCTAACTTGCTACAACGGGGCAACCCCGTCCCCCACTCGCCAAGCATCCTAACGCAACACTCATGAGAGCCCGTATCTCGGCGCGAACCTGTCGCTGGTGGAGCGGGGCGAAGGCGTGGCGCACGCGGAGCCTTGCGGCTACAGGACGACCATAGAGAACCCATTGGCCGCACGCTCTTCCGGACCCGCCTGGCCAAACGTGCACCGCATGTTATACTGCCGTCAAGCGTGTGATCGGGCCGCGTGCCCGCGTCGGTCGCCGGGGGTGGCGCCCACGCGGGCACGGAGCGGCGGTGAGAGCGCTCGCGGGAACCCAGCGGTTGCCGAGGGCAGTCCGCCGGTCCGCGGACGATCGGCCGCACGTTGCCGCCCCCAAGAGGAGAGGCACACCATGCCCCGCTTGCTTCGTAGTGCGGCGCTCGTGCTCGTGGCGGCCCTCGTGCTCTCCAGCGCCTACGTCGTCTATGCCTGGACCTCCGTCCCCGTGAAGGACGACCCGCTCGTGCGCATGCCGGGCACGCAGCCCGGCCAGGTGTCGCTGGAGGCACCGAACCGCTGCTTGAACTGCCATGCCGGCTACAACACGTCGGTCGAGCCTGGCCACAACTGGCAGGGCTCGATGATGTCGCAGTCGGCCCGCGATCCGCTGTTCTGGTCGGCCATGACCGCCGCCGCGCAGGACTCCATCTGGGCTACCGGACGGCCGAACGCCACCGACATCTGCCTGCGTTGCCATTTTCCGACCGGTTGGCTGGAAAGCCGGTCAGATCCCACGAACGCGTCGCTCATGACCGGCGCCGACTTCGACGGCGTTCAGTGCGACCTCTGCCATAGGATGGTCGACCCGCACTTCGCGACCACGTACGACGGCACGCGCGAAGGCGACGACTGGGCCGGCTACTGGGACGAGTCCAACGCCAGCGGCTCGCCTTCGCAGCCCGCGGCCGACGCGACGTTCGCCGAGGACGCGCTCGTCCTGCAGGACATCACGCTGTTCGACGGCAGCCCGGCCTACCTCGGCAACCTGCCCGTCCACGAAGGCTACACCGAGGCCACGTCGGGGCAATATGTGATAAGCCCCGACGCCGCGAAGCGGGCGTCGTTCGCCGACGCCGAGGCGCGCCACCAGATGAGCTACAGCCGGTTCCACAAGAGCAAGTACCTCTGCTCCACCTGCCACGACGTCTCGAACCCCGTGCTCGCCAATCTCGGCCAAGACCCTACTACGACGCTCCCCAGCGAAGACCGCCCGGCATACGCATACTTCCATGCCGAGCGCACCTTCTCCGAGTTCATGTTGTCTGACTACGGGCAGCCGGGCGGCGCGTCCGGGATCGGGCCGTTCGCACCCGACGTATACGAGACCTCCCGGCCGGGCAACGCCATCGCGGCGTGTCAGGACTGCCACATGCGGGATGTGGTAGGCACCGGAGCGGACAAGAGAGGAGTACCGCTGCGGCCCGACGACAGCGTCGAGCATCCCAACAGCGGCCAGCCACTGCACGACATGACCGGCGGCAACATGTGGGTTGGGTACCTGCTCGCCAGCGCCGTGCTCGGCTCGCCCAACTACGATTCCTTCAACGAGCAGCAGCTCGGCCAGGGCCCGTCCACGCTCACGCTTGACCTCACCCAAGGGCAGGGGCTCAACCCGGATGCGCTCTTGGCCGGCGTCGACCGCGCTCGTCAGCAGCTGGAGCTGGCGGCGTCCATCGAGAACCTGTCGTACAACGCGAGCACCGGCGACCTGAGCTTCCGCGTCCAGAACCAAACGGGTCACAAGCTCATCTCCGGGTTCCCTGAGGGGCGCCGGATGTTCGTGAACGTGCGCGCCTACGCGGGCGGCGCGCTCATCGCGGAGGTCAATCCCTATGACGCCGCGGCCGCCACGCTGAAGGGCCTACCGCTCGCCGACCAAAGCCCGCCGCTGGATACCCATGAGACATACGTGGACGCGTTGGTGTACGAAACGCACGCGTCGAGCGACGACGACGTGCCGAACACGAACGGCTTCGGGCTGACCGACGAGGCGGAGACCTTCCACTTCGCCCTCGCCACGGGCCGCTACAAGGACAACCGCATCCCGCCGCGCGGCTTCCGCATCGACCAAGCGGCGGAGCGGCTAGCGGAGCCCGTGTGGCACGGCTCGTCCGACGTGGACTACTTCACCGCGGCCGAGTACGCCGGCGGATACGACGACGTGTCTCTGTCGCTGGTGCCCGGTGCCGACACCGTCGAGGTGAGCCTGTACTACCAGACCACCAGTCGCGAGTACGTCGAGTTCCTGCGCAGTGAGATCAACGGTACGGGTGGGACGCTCACCGGGACCGGTGCGGGCGGCGATGCACCCTACATCGCGCAGGAGGATCCGTTCTTCACCCAGCTTAGCGCGTGGGGCGAGACGATCTGGCAGCTGTGGCTGCACAACAACGACGTGCCGGGTGCCGCGCCGGTGCTCATGACGACGGCGACGGCAGGCGGCACGGGTGGCGCGTGCACGGCGCCGACGCCGGAGCTGAGCTCAGCGGTGCCGGACCATCAGCAGGTGACGCTCACGTGGACCGACGTGTACGCCACCGATCCGTCGGTGGTCGGCCACCGCGTCTACTACGACCAGGGCGGCAAAGCGCAGTTGGTCGCAGAGGTCGGGCTCACCACGACGTACATCGACACAGGCCTGACCAATGGGGAGACGTACTGCTACAAGGTCACGTCCCTAACCACCGACTGCGAGTCGGCGGCCAGCGATGTCCTGTGCGCGGTGCCGGACAACCAGTCGCTGGGCGTCGCCGGCGTCTCCGAACTGGTGACGGGCCTGTACGAGACGACAGGGAAGGGCAAGTCGCAGACCACCGTGTTCGTGACCACGAGCTCCTTCACGCAGGGCGACACCGTGGTTGTGCGAGCCTTGGTGCTCGACGCCGCCACTGATCTCCCTGTCGCGGGTGCGAAAGTGGAGATCGCGATTGACGGCCCGGCGACGGCGGTCGTGTCGGCCAACACGGACGAAGCGGGTGTCGCAGCCGTGACATGGCAGACGACGGCACCGAACCGAAAGGGCAACGGCGGCACCGCGACCGGATCGTACACGGCGGTCGTCAGCGACATCGCCGCGACCGGCTACACCTGGGACGGAGTCGCTACGGAAGTCGAATTCACCCTCGAATAGACGCACGAGGTTGCGTATAGCCGCGCCCCGGGCCCGACAAGGTCCGGGGCGCTTGGTTTCTGCGCGAGACGGCTCGAGGCGGCGTCCGGCGCCGCACGGGGCGCCGAGGAACCTCGTCGACATGCGCGGGCAGGTCACAGGTCCGCGCGCCGAGGCGTTCAAGGTTCTAGCGCCCGACCTCCCACGGCGGCACGCACGGCAGCTTGCGGGCAATCTCGCCGTAGATGCGGCTCAGCGCTTCGGCGTCGTCCGCCTGGAAGTAGCGCGCCGCGTCGCCGGCCACGTCGGTCAGCAGCGCGACGTCCAGCTCGGTGCCGACGCCGATGACATAGATCGTGACGCCGCCCGCCCGCGCCCGCGCTCCCGCGGAGGCGACCTGCTCCGGCGTGGTGTGGCTCGCATGGCCGTCGGTCATCAGAACGATGACCGGCAGGTGCTGCGGCTGGCCGCGCGGCCCCGTCAGCTCGGCTAGCGCGGCCTCGATCGCCAGGTCGATGCGCGTCCAAGGCGCGGTGCTGATCGCGGCGATGGCCGTCTCCAGCACGGCCTGGTCACCTGTGAGCCGGCTCATGACGTGCACGTCGTCGTTGAAGGCGATGATCGCCGTCTGGTCGACCGGCCGCATGAGCCTCACGAACGCACTCGCTCCCTCCCGCGCCGCCTCGATCTTCGGCCGGCCGGACGCCGTCAGGAGGTCCATGCTGGTCGAGGCATCGATCAGCAGCACCACGTCCGTCGGCCGGTCGAGCTCGATGCACTTCCAGAGATTGAGCAGAGGCAGGAAGACCGGCGCCGGCGCCGGTGTCAGCGTGCTCGTCGGCGTATTCGTCGGCACGGTCGCCGGCGTGTCGGTTGCCGTGGCCGTCGCTGGCACGGGGACCGTCGGCGTCGGCGTGTCGGCGGGCATCGGCGTCGACGACGGCTCGATGCACGGCCCGGTGACTGTCAGGACCGCGGTCGGCACCATGAGGCTGCCGATCTTGTCCTGCGTGTCCAGGAAGGTTGTCGTGTTCGTCGCCAGCGTGTATGTGGTGATGGCGCTCGGCTCGACGCCGTACGACAGGCGCTCGGCCTTGCCAGGGAATTCGATCTTCCACTTGATCGTCGTCTGGGTGGCGCCCGTGATGATCTCCGAGGCCTCTGGGGCCACGCTGCCGGCTACGAGGCCGAGGCCGGGCGGCAGCGTCTCCTCGACGTTCATCGTCTGCAGGCCGATGTCGCTGACCTCTTCGGCGATGTCGGTGAAGATCCGCGTCAAGCCGGCGGTGCCCTGTGCCTCGGCGTAGTACTTGCGGCTGCTGGCGATCTGCCGCATCGCGGCGCAGCCACCCGGTGTGGCGTTGTTGACGCACACGGCGACGAGCAGCACGCCGTCGCTCTTGGGCCGGTTGGCAGCCTGCACCCCCATCGACGGCGGGTAGGTCTGCCCGCCGTCCGACAGCACGACCATCACCTCGACAGGGTTGTCGGCCTCCCGGCGGGCGGTGCGGATCATCGAGTGCGACTTGGCGATGGAGTCGGACAGGTTGTCCTGGGTGGTATGCAGCGCCTGAAGGCCGCGAATCTGGGCGAGGACCTGCCCCTCGCGGTCCGTCAGCTGCGAGTTGATCTCGGCCGGGTCGCCGTGGGAGACGAGGCCGACCTTGACGCTGGGATGGTCGCCCATCTCGAGCGCCTCCACCAGGGCCTGCGCGGCGGCCTTGACGTGCCCGATCGGCTGCCCGACCATCGAGCCGGACTTGTCGATGTCGATCACGACGTGTAGTGGGATGTCGCCGCAGTCGGCCCCGACGGTCACGGAGACCTCGGCGGTGTGACAGTCGAGGATGTGCGTCGGGCTGACGATGCGCGAGACGAGCGGGGCGCCGGTCTCGAGGTCTGTCGGCTGGCAGGCACTGGCGTCGCCGCCCTGAGCCTGCGGCGCGGCATCGACGGACCACCACGCCGGCCATAGCGCGGCTATGGTCAGTCCTATGCCGGCGACAAAGGCGAGAAACATCCGCATCGACGCGCCCTGACTTCTCCTCCCCCGCAGCGGTTCAGCTGCGAGTCTCGTGCAACCCCATTGTAGACCACGCTGGACCGCATGCCGGCGCTTTGGCGACAGGCCACTTGGTAGCTCCGGAGCCAAGACGCTCGCGCCGGTGTCGCTGCCGGTCGACTCCGCAGTGGGGACCGATCGGCACTCGCCGCTCACACGCCGCTCACGCGGCCCTCACATCGGGGCGACACACTGCTGGGCACAGGACCTATCTCGAACGCACCGAGCGGGCTTCGCTGAGGGACTCTCGACCATGGAAGACTACGAGCGCGATCTTGAGCAGCTGCTCGACAACTGCCTCGAAGAAGTCGCCGACGGCAAGTTGCCGTCGGATGTGCTGGCGGCTCGGCGTGAGCAAGCGGACGCCATTCGACCGTTGCTTGAGGTCGCGCATCTCGTGCGCGGTAAGGTGCCCCCGCCGAGGCGCATGGCGGTCAACAAAGTCGCTTTCCTAGCGGCGGTAGAGGCCCGCCGAGCTGCGTCTGGCACTGTGGTGGAAGCCCGCCGGAGCCCCCCGAGCGAGAGGTTTCGGGCGTTCGTGAGCCACGACACTTGTCGGCCCCAGCCGAGTTACTTATCCTACGGCCATGGATGAGAACTGCGGAACGCAAGGCAATTCCGCCTGCTGCAGCCGCCGGGCTGGCTGCTCCGGGTGTGGATCGGGCTGCGGCAGCTTCTTGCTCGTGCTGCTGCTGGGCGGGGTGCTAAGCCTCTTCAACCTGACCTTCGGCATCGGGGTCTCCGTCAGGATACCGTTCACCGCCAGCAACGTCACCGCCGCCGGAACGATCGGGGCGAAGGAGGAGGCCGTCGAGGCGCTGCCGGAGTACGTCGAAGGCCGCGTCGCCGACAACCTGAACTTCATCAATCACTCGACCACGATGACGATCGGGCCGGCGGAAGGGATCGGGCTCCTGGTGATCGGAGAGCAGCCCGGCGCTCCCTCAATCGACGTCCACGTGGACCTGCGCTGAGGCGCTGCCTGCGGCGGCGGCCTCGAGACGCCGGTCGCCTCTACGTACGCAGGCAACGTCAGCCTGAGCTACGACACAACCTGCGGCCCCTACATCCAGACGTGTAACGACGTCCGGAGGAGTCCCCTTCTGCTCACCGGCACCCTCCTACGTGGGTGGAGGACTGCGCCAAGGCTAAGCAGAACCGCTGCCGGTCGTCCTGCCGGCAGTCGGCGGCGCTACTGCCCCCGATCGAACGGGTGGCCCGTCGACTGCCAGGCCCGAAACCCGTCGTCGAGCTCCATGATGTTGGTGTAGCCGAGCTTGGCGAGTCGCCGCGCCGCGTCTGTGCTCATGCTGCCGCTGCGGCAGTAGAGGACGATCGGTGCATCGCGATCCGCCGGCAGCTCGTCGAGGTGCGCCTCGATCTGGTCGTACGGGATCGATACGTCGGTTCCGGGGATGTCACCCTCGAACGGTATGTGGGTGTTCACGAGCGTGACGTCCGTGCTCGCTAAGAGCGTCGCCAGGTCATCGACTGATATGTCGGCGTAGCCGTCGGCGTTCTTGGCGAAGCCTGCGTCCAAGCTCGAGCCCGATCCCTCACCCGATCCCGCGGCCGATGCGCCCTCCACCACCGACAGCACGTCCGCCGCCGCGGGACCGCCGCCAGATGGCGCCGCACCTTCATTGCTCGACGCAGCCTGACTGCATGCGCCGGTGATCATCGCCGTCGTGGCGAGCAGCACGATGGTCAGCAGGTTCTTTCGATCTGGCATGACTGTCTCCTCTACGGTCGGCCCGCAGTCATCTATAGGAGCGCCGCCGATCCGAGCGGCGAGCCCCTAGCGGTCCGCTGTCCGTCGCCGTCGGCGTTGGGGGTCGGCTCACTGCCGGGGCCGGTCGGCGTTGGGCGGCGGGCCACCGCCGGTCGCCGGTCGCCACCGGCAGTGGTGCCTGCTTCGCGGCGCTACGCTCCGCGGCGGGCGATCGGTAGGTAGATCCGCCCCGTCGACGTATCCCTTGAGGTCGTCGAGAAGATGCGTCAATAGAA
>JBJYWW010000253.1:0-7458 GCA_046259645.1 Anaerolineae bacterium | reverse complement strand
TGCCGCCGGCGCGCCAAACGAGTACCAGCACACTGCGACGTGGCTGCTGGCGACCAGGCGCGGGGAGGTGCTCGAGCTGCCGCCGCTTGCGGATCCGGTTTGGTCGCCGGACGGTCTGCACGTGGCATACAGGTCTGGTGACGGACTGGCGGTGTGGAGCGTCGTCGAGGGCGCTCGCCGAGTGCTCCTCGGCGATCTGGCTGGTGCCGCGGCAATCTCGGACTCGGTGACAGGCGAGGCAACGGCAGCGCGAACCGCCGAGGCCGGTAGGATCGGCACGGTGGCAGCGGGTGAGGGAGCCGGGGACAGCGGTGCCGGGCCCGACGTCGCCGTCGACGTCACGACTGGTCTTGGCGGCGATGCGATCGGCGCCGGGCGCGACCGGTACGGCTGGTCGCCCGACGGGCGCTGGCTGACTTACGTCGATGCGGCGGGCGGCCTGTGGCTCGTTGCCGCCGACGGCGGCGCGGGCCCGGACCTGCTGATGGCCCCAATCCGGTCCGACATTGGACCGACGTGGGGGCCGACGAGCGACCGGCTAGCCGTCACAACCTACGACGCCGAGGGCCTGCCGCAGCTGGTGTCGATCCGTGTCGGAGTCGCGGACGGTGGGACCAGCGGAGGTGAGTGAGCGCCGGCGCACCGCCTGCCGGCATCGGCTCGCGTGATATACTGTGGTGCCCTGATACGATCCTAAGCCTGACCAGCACAGGATGCCCCGTGTGACGCCCACGCGTTTCATCTCGGCCCTCACGACACTGGCGGCGGCAGCCGCGATCCTCACTGGCTGCGCCACGGCCACGGACGTGGCCGACGTGTCATCGACCGACGAGCCGCCGCCAGCCCATCTCGAGCTGGAGATCGAGCCGCGAGCCGGGGAGGCGCCGCTTGACGTCGCGCTTCGCGCAAGGCTGGTCGGGGAGCCGGCGAACCCCGAAGCGTTCAACTGCCCGAGCCTGGCATGGGACTTCGGGAACTCGGACGTGCTGATCGCGCAGGCGGGTGACTGTCGGCCGGGCTGGGTGCAGCGGGAGTTCGAGGCCCAGTACACCTATCCCCATGCCGGCTCCTATGACGTGTCGGTGCGCGTGCTCGCCGGAGAGCTGGAGCCCAGCAGCCCCGTGCAGGTGCTGGTGACGGGTCCGACGCCGACGGCCCAACCGCTTGCGATCGTGCCCGGCCCCACGATCATCGTCGCCACGGCAGCGCACACCGCCGCGCCCGTTCGGGCGACGGAGACGACGGCGCCCACCACAGCCGTCACAGAGCCAGCGACGACGGTAGCAATGGCTGCTGCGTCCGCCACTGAGCCTCGCGCCACGTCGCGCGGCGCGGGGGCCGTCGGCTCGGCTGGCACGGCTGTAGCGATCGTCCCGGCCGCAACTACGAGCGCGGGTGGGCCGCCGGCAGGAATCGCACCGACCGAGCGCGCGCCGGTGCGGGCGCCGACCGCGACACGCGCGCCGCGAGCTGCAGGACGAGCGACGCGGCTGGCCCCGGCGGCCGCGATGGCGACGGACCTGGCTGAGACCGCGCGCCGGGCAGCGCAACGGCTCTCCGGCGGCTCAACCGCGACGATGACGGGGACGACGACGTCGACGCCAGCAGCGACGGGGACGACGACGGCGGCGCCCACCGCTACTCATACGGTTACTCCAGTTGACACAGCAACGCCGACGCGGGCGGGCACCGATACGCCGGCATCGACCGAGGCGGAGACGCCGACGCCAGCCACAAGCCAGACACCGACTCGGACTGCCACCGCCACGTCGACACAGGCTGGCAGCGCCACGCCGACGCCAAGCGACACAGCCACGGCGACGCGGTTCGACACCGCCACGCCGACGCCGAGCCGCACCGATACTCCGTCGCCGGCAGACACCGCAACGCCGACGCCGAGCCGCACCCGGACACCGGTGCCGCGGCGCACGGAGCGCGAGGCGGCGGCCGCGCTGGTGACGAGCACTCCGCGACCGACCGCCAGCCCGTCGCGGCAGCCTGCGGCTAGCCAGAGTAGCCCACCCGCGGCCGGCGCGAACGTGCTGCCCGGCGACATCTACTACGTCTCCGAGAACGACGGGCTTCTGTGGAGGCTGCCGGCAACCGGGACCGCGCCGCGACCATTGTCGGGCATCCTGGGGCCGGTCGAGACCTACGCCGTGACACCTGGTGGGCGCATTGCCTACATCAGCGAGGGCGTGCTGCGCGTGCAGATCGACGACGACAGCTGGCGGACCGCGGCGCTGAGCGGCGCATCGAGCCCGGTCTGGTCGGCCGACGGCACGGCGTTGGCATACGCCGCAGACGGGGTATGGCTGGTCGCGCCCGATACGGGCGAGCAGACAAGAATCGCGCCGACCGGGGCGCCCTTGGCCTGGTCGGCCGACGGCGGGCAGCTGCTGGTCCGCGACGACAGCGGAGCGCCCATGCTGGCGCGCGTCGACGGCTCCCGCGCGGTGGTGCTGCCCATCGCGCCGGTCGGTGAAGCCGGCTGGCTCCCGGACCGGCCCGCCGCATGGATGCTCGGTCCTGGGCTGCGCATGCTGACGAGCGGGCGGGAGATTACCCTCTCGACGTTGCTCGACGGCGACACGCGAACGTCCGACGGGTTCGCGCTGCCCGGCGAGCGGTTCCAGCTGCTGGCCGACCGCGGCGACGGGCTGCGGCGCCACGTCGTCGACTTGGCCGACCCCGCCCTCGCGGTCGTTGCCGACGGCCCGTCGTTGCCGCTCGCGGCCGATGCTGGGTTCGCCTGGGCGCCCGATGGTCGGCTCGGCGCGGTCGCCGGGACCGACGGCCTGACGCTGCTCGATCCCTTGACCGGGGCGCGGGTGCATCTGGTGGCCGAGCCGAGCCGCGACCTGCAGTGGGCGGCGCCGACCGACTGACCTGCCTGACTCCCTGTGGATGCCGCCACGCACCGCCGGGACGCCACCAAAGACACCGGACATCATGGAGATCACCTCATGCCAACACGCGTCGCCATCAACGGCTTCGGCCGAATCGGCAGGCAGGTCGTCAAGGCCGTTCACGAGCGGTACTGGGACGACCTCGACATCGTCGCCGTGGGCATTACCGATCCGCACATCACCGAGACTCGCGCGCTGCTCCTGAAGCACGACTCGGTCTACGGCGCCTTCGAAGCCGACGTCGAGGCCATCGTCAAGGGGCGCACCAACGCGATCCGGGTGGACGACAAGCAGATCGACGTCGTCGGGCGCAACCCCTATGGCCCGGTTCCCGAGTGGCGGCGCTGGGGGATCGACCTCGTGCTCGAGGCCTCGGGCTACTACAGGGACAAGGAGTCGGCCGGCAAGCACCTGCTGGCGGGCGCGCGACGCGTGCTGATCACGGCACCGGCCAAGTCACCGGACGCAACGCTGGTCCTTGGCGTCAACGAGGCCGACTTCGATCCAGGGGCGCACCGGATCGTCTCCAACGCCAGCTGCACCACCAACGCGTTGGCGCCGCCGGCCAAGATCGTGCAGGAGCGGTTCGGCATCGAGCGCGGACTGCTCTCGACCATTCACTCGTACACGTCCTCGCAGGTGCTGCTCGACCACGCCAAGAAGAACGCCCGCCGCTCGCGTGCCGCGGCCCTCAACATAGTCCCGACCACCACGGGCGCGGCAAAGGCGGTCGGTGAGGTCATCCCCGAGCTGAAGGGGCGATTCCAGGGCTCGGCGCTCCGGGTCCCCACTCCGACCGTGTCCATCGCTGACTTCACCGCTCTCGTGGAGCGCCCGGCCGGGTCCGAGGAAGAGGTGAACGCCGTGCTGCGCGAGGCAGCGTCAGGCCCCGTCAGGCACGTGCTCGGCTACACGGAGGAGCAGCTCGTCAGCGTCGACTTCGTCGAGGACCCTCACTCGAGCATCGTCGACGCGCCGGCGACAATCGTCCAGGGCGACCTGATCAAGCTAGTCCTGTGGTATGACAACGAGTGGGGCTACGCGAGTCGAGTCGCGGACATGGCCTTCTACATGACTCAGCGCGCGGAAGGGCGCAGTCACCAGGACGTGCGAGCGGAGATGAACGAGCGCCTCGACCACGGCGTCGGGTCGACGCAAGGCTTGTCGGTGCAGGGGGTGCCCGCATGACCAAGAGGGTCGCCATAAACGGCTTCGGTCGCACCGGGCGGCAGGCGCTCAAGACGATCTGGTACCAGCACCGGGACACGCTGCAGATCGCCGCCATCGGTCTCGAGGACATGGAGGACGTCCCGGCAGCCGCGCACCTGCTGAAGCACGACTCCAACTACGGCCGGTTCGACGCGCCGGTCTCCGTCGCCGACAGCGAGCTCAGCGTCGGTGACTGGCGCATCCCGCTCGTTGCGGCCGAGCGCCTCGAGGACCTGCCATGGGCCGATCTGGGCATCGACATCGTGCTCGAGGCGTCCGGCGCTTTCATGGGCGGTCGCTCGGCCGCGGGGCACATCGAGGCGGGGGCACGCAAGGTGGTGATAACCGCCGAGAGTGACACCGCGGACTTCACGATGATCTACGGGGTCAACGAGGATGAGTACGACCCGCGGAAGCACCACGTAGTCAGCGCCGACACGGAGACCACAAACGCGCTGGCGGTGGTGCTGCGCGCGATGCTCTCCGGGTACGAGATCGAGAACGCGGTCGTGTCGGCGGTCAGGGCCTACACCAACACGCAGAAGCTCATCGACTCCACGGACTCCGACCTCCGTCGGGCGCGGTCGGCCCCGACGAGCATCGTGCCGACTCGGTCACGCGCGACCACGGCCGTGGCGGATGTCGTGCCCGAGGTCGCGGGCCGCATCCGTGGCTACGCGGTGCGGGTGCCGGTGCCGGTGGTCTCGATTCTCGAGCTCACCCTGCAGCTGTCCAGTGAAGCGACGGCCGACGCCATCAACGAGGTCATCCGCGAGGCGGCCGCCGGACCATTGGGTCGGGTGTTGGCGGTCTCGGAGGACGAGCTCGTCTCCACCGACTTCCGGCGCAGCGAGTACTCGGCGGTTCTCGACGCGCCATCCACGATGACGAACGGCCGATTGGCCAAGCTGAGCGCGTGGTACGACAACGAGTGGGGCTACTCGAGCCGGGTCGGCGACGTGGCCGACGTCATCGCCGAGCGGGGCTGAGGTCCTAGCGCTCGGGGCCCCACCCGGGCGGCGCCGGCGCCAACCTGGAGCGACCGATCATGACCATCGACCTGCAGCTGCCGTCCGGTCCCGTGACTTTGCCCACCCTGGATGACCTCGATCCGGCGGGCAAGCGGGTGCTCGTGCGCGCCGACTTCAATGTCCCGCTGGCCGACGGCGAGGTAGCCGACGACTTGCGGCTGCGCGCTGCCCTGCCGACGCTGAACGAGCTGCTGGACGGCGGCGCGGCCCTGGTGCTGATGAGCCACCTGGGTCGGCCGAAGGGCGTGGACGAGTCGCTGCGGCTCGCCCCGGTCGCCGAGGCGCTGTCGGGTCTGCTCGGCCGGCCGGTGCGGGCTGTTCGCGACGTCGCCGGGACGGAGGCGCAAGCCGCGGCGGCCGAGCTCAGGCCCGGCGTCGTCCTGCTTCTCGAGAACCTGCGCGTCGACCCGGGCGAGAAGGTCAACGATCCGCGACTTGCGCGCGAGCTCGCGTCACTTGCCGACGCATACGTCAACGATGCGTTCGGAACGGCGCACCGTGCCGCGGCCTCCGTGGTCGGCGTCACCGAGCACCTGCCGTCGTATGCCGGGCGCTTGATGGAGCGCGAGCTGGCCACCCTCGGTGGCGCGTTGGCGGCGCCTGAGAGGCCGTTCGTCGTCGTGCTCGGCGGGGCCAAGGTAGCCGACAAGATCGGCGTCATCGAGGCCCTCCTGCCGAAGGCCGACAAGCTGCTCGTCGGCGGCGGCATGGCCAACACGTTCCTGTCGGCCGAGGGCGTGCCGATGGGGGACTCCCTGGTCGACGAGTCGGGCATGGATGAGGCGCGGCGCCTCCTCGACGAGGCGGCGGGGCGCATCGTGCTGCCGGTCGACCTAGTGGTGGCCGACGCGCTCGACCAAGCGGCGCAGACCATGGTGGTGCCAGTGTCGGATGGCGTGCCGGGAAGCTGGCGCGCCCTCGACATCGGGCCGGCGACCGCGGACGCGTACGCCGAGCAGCTTCGGCACGCAGCCACGGTGGTTTGGAACGGCCCGATGGGCGTCTTCGAGCTCGGGCCCTTCGCGGCGGGCACATTGGCAATCGCTCGGGCGCTCGCGGGGGCAGACGACGCGCTGACGGTCGTCGGCGGAGGAGACTCCGCCGCCGCAGTGAGGGCGGCAGGGCTCACCGACGAGATGAGCTGGGTGTCGACAGGCGGTGGGGCGTCGCTGGAGCTGCTCGAGGGCAAGATGCTGCCTGCCGTCGAGGCGCTGGCGGGCTAGCTATCTCGGGCGCCTGTAGCGCGCCTCCGACCTGCGGCCTCGAACGTCGAATCGCTCATTCGGGAGGTGATCCTTGCGCATCGCCGAGCCAATGACAACACTCACCGACTACTTGCTCGGGATTGCCACGCTATGGATGGCTTGGCGCTTGGCGGCGCAGGCCTCGGCCCAGGACGCAGCGGCGACTTAGCTGTTCGCTGGCGGCTTCCTGGCGTCGTCCGTGGCATCGTTCGTCGGCGGATCGTCCCACGGGCTCTCGCTGATGATCGAGCCAGATGCCCAGCACGCGCTGTGGGTCGTGTCGCTGTACGCGGTCGCCGCCGCCAGCCTGCTCATCTCAGCCGGGGTGATCGCGTCCGCGGTCCCGGCGCCGTTGCGCTGGTGGCTCGTCGGCGCCCTGGTCGTCAAGACGCTCTTCCTGGCCGTCTGGATAGGCGGTCATCCTGAGTTCAAGTACGTCGTGTACGACTACGCGCTCTCGATGGTAGTGGTCCTGCTGGTCTCGCTATGGGGCTACGCGGCCCTGGGCGAGGCGGGCTACGCGTGGATCGCGGCCGGCATCGTGATAGCGTACGTCGGCGCGTGGGTGCAGCGGAGCGGTCTCTCGATCCACGAGCAATTCAACCACAACGACCTGTATCACGTGATACAGCTGGCCTCGTTCTACGCGTTGTACCGCGGGGCTAGCGTGGTGTCGGCCGTCTAGCGCCGGGACAGCGAGCGCGCCGCGGGACATGTCCCGCCGCGCGCGCTGAGTAACTGGATAGCTGTTGGTGGGTGTTGGATGCCGGCCGGCCGTCGCCGGCTGGCCGTCGCACCGGGTAGATGCCGCCAGGCTGTGCTGCCCGGTGGCGGCCGCCCTTGGCAACGACTAGCCCGTCAGATGTGACTCCAGGTGCGACATCAGGCGCTCCTTGGGCATGTAGCCAATGACGCGCTCAACCGGCTCGCCGTCCTTGAACAGGATCAGCGTCGGGATGCTCTGCACGCCGTACCTGAACGCCGTGTTCTGGTTGGAATCGACGTCGAGCTTGGCCACCTTCACCCGGTCGCCGCTCTCGCGTGCGATCTCCTCGAGAACCGGTG
>JBJYWW010000252.1:0-9665 GCA_046259645.1 Anaerolineae bacterium | reverse complement strand
GCGCGGTGACATTGATGATCCACTCCGGCTCGCGCGGGCTCGGCCACCAGGTGTGCGACGACTACATCGACGTGATGCTCGCCGCCGCCGGGCGCTATGGCATCGACCTGCCCGACAAGCAGCTGTGCTGCGCGCCCATTGGCAGCGAGGAGGCGACGCGCTATCTCGGCGCGATGAACGCCGCAGCCAACTTCGCCTTCGCCAACCGGCAGGCCATGGCGCACTACGCGCGCCAGGCCCTGGCCGGGCTCTTCGGGCAGGCCGTGGCTGACGAGACGCACCTCGTCTACGACGTGGCGCACAACATCGCCAAGATGGAGGAGCACGTCGTGGACGGCCGGCCCACCACGTTGTGCGTGCACCGCAAGGGCGCGACTCGCGCGTTCCCGGCGGGCCATCCCGAGCTTGGGCCGCGGCACCGCGACCTTGGCCAGCCGGTGCTGATCCCGGGTGACATGGGTCGCTACAGCTACGTGCTCCTCGGCACCGACGGCGCGATGTCCGAGACCTTCGGCTCGTGCTGCCACGGGGCGGGTCGCCGCCTGTCGCGCCGGGCCGCCAAGAAGGCGGCGAGCGGCCGCGACATCCTGTCGGAGCTGGCCGCCGTCGGCGTGCAAGTCCGAGCCGCCAGTCGCGCGACCGTCAGCGAGGAGATCCCCGAGGCGTACAAGGACGTGCGCGCGGTGGTGGACGTCGTGCACGAGGCCGGCATCGGCCGCAAGGTCGCCCGGCTGCGGCCGTTGGGCGTCGTCAAGGGCTAGGGCCACAGCGGCGCCAGTGCGCGAGATACTCGAGCGTTGAGCCCCGGCGTCGCCCCTGCGAGAGATGCGCCCGCTCGGGGCCTCGCCGGCGCCCGTGCGCGAGATGCGCCGGCCTGGCGCATCTGCTAGCATACGCGCCGACCGGGCGGCGCCTTCGGACGTAGCGGTGCACCCCTCGAGACCGCCTAGCTGGGACAGGCCGTGGACTACAAGGACTACTACGACATTCTGGGCGTCCCGAAGGACGCCGACGCGAAGACCATCAAGAAGGCCTTCCGCAAGCAGGCTCGCGAGCACCATCCGGACGTCAACCCCGATGATCCGCAGGCCGAGGAGCGGTTCAAGGACCTGTCCGAGGCTTACGAGGTGCTGAGCGACCCGGAGAAGCGCGCCAAGTACGACCGCTTCGGGCGCGAGTGGCAGCGCTATCAGCAGACCGGCGCGCCCGGCGGCTTCGACTGGGGGCAGTGGGCCCAGGCGCCCGGTGGCCAGCCGGGCGGCCCCCAGTACCGGTACGCGACCGAGGAAGACCTCGAGGGCATGTTCGGAGGGGCCGGCTTCAGCGACTTCTTCGAGACCCTGTTCGGCCGCTCGGCGGGCGGCATGGGTGGCCGCGCCAGGGCGCCGCAGCCGCGCGCGGAGCGTGGGCGCGACATCAGGCATCCCGTCCAGGTGACGTTGCCGGAGGCGTATCACGGCACCAAGCGGCTGCTCAACAAGGACGGGCGACGGCTGGAGGTCACGATCCCGCGCGGGGTGAAGACGGGCTCCAAGGTGCGCGTCCGCGGTGAGGGCGCGCAAGGGCTCTCGGGCGGCCCCGACGGCGACCTGTTCCTCGAGGTGGAGCTGCTGCCCGACGACCGCTTTGAGCGGAAGGGCGACGACCTGTACACCGAGATCGAGGTGCCGCTGACCACGGCCGTTCTCGGTGGGGAGGCGCGCGTGCCCACGATGTCCGGCGCGGTGCAGCTGACCGTCCCGCCCGAGACGCAGAACGGCAAGCGCTTCCGCCTGGGCGGCAAGGGCATGCCGAAGCTGAAGTCGCCTGACGAGCACGGCGACCTGTACGCCACGGTGCGAGTCAAGATCCCCACCGGTCTGACCGACGATCAGCGGGAGCTGTTCGAGCGCCTCCGCGAGCTGAGCTGACGGGCTCGCGGGCCCGATCGCGCCGTGAGGGGCGTCCTCGGGCGCCCCTGACTTGATTCTGACCTGATTACGAACCGGACGACCGCTCCAGTCGCCGGATTCCGGTTGCGGTCGCTTCCCCTCCCGATGTAGTATCGTGCGCGTCGCACGGCGTGGGCCCCGCCTGCGCCGCTTCGTTGCGGGCGGCTGTCCGGACGCGAGGCGCGGACGGCCGACAGACAAGAGGGAGGAGACGAGATGGCTGACAACGACGAGTCTGACGTCACCGACGTCGCTCACGATGCGGACAGCCATGAGACCGAGGAGAACCCACGCGGCACGCTGCTGCTGATGCTTCTGTTCCTCATTCTCATCGTGGCCATGTGGGGCTACATGTACGCGATCATGATCGGTCGAGGCTAGCGATGAAGGTCGAGTTCTACGAGAAGGTGTTCATCGCGCTGTCGCTCGTGATGCTGGCGGCGTTCGCCGTGTTCCTCTTCATCTCGGTGCAGCAGCACGGCATCACGCTAGTGGGGCCCACGCAGCGCGTCGACCCCGCCACGATGCTGAGCGAGCCGCCGTTCGACGACCCGGGCGTGGTCGAGACGTCCGATGGGCAGTACCTGGCGACGATGATCGCCCGGATGTGGTTCTTCACGCCCGAGGTGATCACCGTGCCGGTTGGGTCGACGGTGACCTTCCAGGTCGCGTCGCCCGACGTGATCCACGGCGTGAAGATCCTGGACACCGACGTCAACGTGATGGTCATCCCCGGCCAGGTGTCGACGTCCAAGCACACGTTCGACGAGGTCGGCGAGTACCTGATCGTCTGCCACGAGTACTGCGGCACGGGCCATCAGGGCATGTCCGGCAAGGTCGTCGTGATAGGTGCCGACGAGGTCGACGATGGGGCCGGCGAGGGCGCGGACGAGGGCTCGCCCGACGCGCTGCTCCCCGGAGGCGAAGAGATCGCGGTACCCGAAGCCTGGCGCTCAACTGAAGGGGGGCGATCCTGATGCCGGAGTCAGTCAGCGCGGCGCTCCTGGCGCCGTATCTCACCAAGAACGACGTCCGTGTCCTGACCTGGCAGATCTACCTGGCGGTGGCGGCCTTCGCGGTCGGCATCCTGGCCGGTTTGGCGCAGGCGCTCGACCGCGTGATGCCCGCCGCCAGCTCGCTGTGGACGCGCTTCCCGCTGCAGGAGAACTACTACCAGGGGCTGACAGCGCACGGCGTGCTGTTGGCGTTCGTGTTCACGTTCGCGTTCTCGAACGGGATGATGACCCTGGTGGCGGCGCACTCGTTCAAGCGCCGGCCGAACACCATCGCGATCACGGGCTCGCTGACGTTGATCGTCGTCGGGTCGCTCCTCGCGGCGTGGCAGATCGTCGCCAACCAGGCCAGCGTGCTGTTCACGATGTACCCGCCGCTGCAGGCGACGCCGATCTACTACATTGGCGTGACGCTCGTGGTGGTGAGCACTTGGTTCACGGCGCTGGCGGTCGTCCTGATGTACCGCGGCTGGCGTGTCGAGCACCCCGACGAGATCAGCCCGCTGCAGGGCTTCACGGTGATGGCCACGTACGTGATGTGGTTCATCGCGTCGCTGGGCGTGGCCGCCGAGGTGCTGCTGCTCCTCCTGCCGTGGTCGTTGGGCCTTGTCGACAAGACGGATCCGCAGCTGGCGCGAGCGCTCTTCTGGTTCTCGGGCCACCCGGTCGTCTACTTCTGGCTCCTACCGGCATACGTGTCGTGGTACACGATGATCCCGAAGCAGGTGGGCGGGAAGCTGTTCAGCGACTCGCTGACCCGCCTGGTGTTCCTCCTGTTCCTGGTCTTGTCGATCCCGACCGGGTTCCACCACCAGTACACCGACCCCGGCATCAGCGAGGCCCTGAAGACAGTCCACTTCGTGATGACGATGGGGGTGTTCTTCCCCAGCCTCATCACGGCGTTCTCGGTCATGGCATCGCTCGAGTCGGGCGGCCGCCGCGCCGGCGGCACCGGGCTTCTCGGATGGATCTGGGCGCTGCCGTGGGGCGATCCCAGCGTGGTGGCGCAGCTGCTGGCCATGCTTGGGTTCGTGCTGGGTGGCATCAGCGGACTGATCAACGCCAGCTACACGGTCAACCTGGTGGTGCACAACACGTCGTGGGTGCCGGGCCACTTCCACCTGACGGTGGGCACGGCGGTCGCGCTGTCGTTCATGGGCATCGCGTATTGGCTAGTGCCGCACCTGACCGGGCGCGAGCTCGTGTCGCGGCGCCTCGGCGTGTTGCAGGGCTGGCTCTGGTTCATCGGCGTGCTGATCTTCGCTCGTGGCCAGATCAGCGCCGGCATCGAGAGCCTGCCGCGGCGGCTCAACGTGTCGAAGCTGAACTACGTGCTGGACAATCCGGCGTGGCACTCCGGCCACGTGATGACCGCCGTCGGCGGAACGATCATGTTCATCTCGGGGGCGCTGTTCGTGGCGCTCATCGCCTGGACCCTCTGGCGGGGCAAGGAGAGCACGATCGTCAAGATGCCGGTCGTCGACGAGTACGTGTCGGGCCCCGAGGAGACGCCGCCGCTGTTGGACCGGTGGGGGGTCTGGATCGCGATCGCCATCGTGCTTATACTCATCGCGTATGGTCCGTTCTTCCTGACCTACGCTCCGAACTTCGTATCAGGCGGTCAAACGCCCTGGTAGGAGTTCGTGATGAGGAGCGATGCGCGAATCGCAATCGGGGGATGGCGTCTGGTTCTTTCTGCGCCTGCTCCTGGGCACGGCCGTCGGCGCCTTGGCGGCGTGGCGGATATACACCTGCGTCAACCTGATCGAGTCAGGCCGATGCAATTCGCATGACCTGTTGACGACAGTGGGAGCGGTCGTGGTGCTGGCGCTGGCGGTGTGGTTGCTGGCCCGGACCATCAGCGAGTAGCACGCGCGACGATCACCACTCGCACCTTCTCTCGAGACATCACAGAGACTGAGGGTTGCATTGCCAAGCGGCGCCGACCGAGCCCCAGCGGGGCGGACGGCGCCGCTTCGTGCGCCGCGCACCGGCCTGCCGTTAGCCGTTGCGCGCGTCATCCGGTACCGTTTAGCGCAGTGTGCACGCCAGCATCGGAGGACGGATAGGGTCATGGACATCAACCGCTTCACTCACAAGGCTCAAGAGGCGATCGTCGCCGCGCAGGAGCTGGCGCGGACCAACGGCCAGGCAGAGGTGGGGACCTTGCATCTGCTCAGCGCGCTGGTCAGCCAGACGGACGGGGTGGTGCCCCAGGTCCTCTCTCGTCTCGGCGTCGATCAGCGTCAGCTCGAGCTGGAGCTGACGGCGGCGCTCAATCGCCTGCCGAAGGTGACGGGCGGGACCGAGCCGAACCTCAGCCGGCGCCTGCGGGACGTGCTCGTGGCCGCGCACGACGAGATCGGCCAGTTCGGCGACCAGTACGTCAGCGCCGAGCACCTGCTGCTCGCCCTGATCAAAGGCGCCGACGAGCGCACCAAGGAGCTGCTGGACGCGCACGGCATCACCGTCGACCGCGTGCTGGGCGCGCTGCAGTCGGTGCGCGGAGCGCAGCGCGTCACTAGCCAGGATCCCGAGGGCACCTACGATGCGCTGGCGCAGTACGGCCGCGACCTGACCGACGAGGCCCGGGCCGGCAAGCTCGACCCGGTGATCGGCCGCGACGAGGAGATCCGCCGGCTCATGCAGATCCTGAGCCGCCGCACCAAGAACAACCCAGTGCTCATCGGCGAGCCCGGCGTGGGCAAGACCGCGATCGTCGAGGGGCTCGCCGGCCGGATCGTGCGCGGCGACGTGCCGGAGGCGCTGAAGGACAAGCACGTGTTCGCCCTCGACCTGGGGTCGCTCGTGGCTGGCGCCAAGTACCGCGGCGAGTTCGAGGAGCGGCTGAAGGCGGTCCTCAACGAGGTCACCGCCTCCGAAGGCGACATAATCCTGTTCATTGACGAGCTTCACAACATCGTCGGCGCCGGAGCGGCCGAGGGCGCCATGGACGCGGGCAACATGCTCAAGCCCATGCTGGCCCGAGGTGAGCTCCACGCCATCGGCGCGACGACGCTCGACGAGTATCGGAAGCACATCGAGAAGGACGCGGCTCTCGAGCGGCGCTTCCAGCCGGTGGTCGTCGGCGAGCCCTCGGTCGAGGACACGGTCTCGATCCTGCGCGGCCTGAAGGAGCGCTACGAGGTGCACCATGGCGTGCGCGTGACCGACGCCGCCGTCATCGCCGCGGCCGCGCTGGCCGATCGGTACATCTCGGACCGGTTCCTGCCCGACAAGGCGATCGACCTGCTCGACGAGGCAGCGAGCCGCCTGCGGCTCGAGATCACTTCCGACCCGGTCGAGCTGGACGAGCTGAAGAGGCAAGAGCTGCAGCTGCAGATCGAGCGCGAGGCGCTGAAGCAGGAGAAGGACAAGGCCTCCAAGGAGCGGCTCAAGGCCATCGAGGCCGATCTCGAGGAGAAGGGCGAGCAGCGCCAGGAGTTGGAAGCGCGCATTGAGGCCGAGCGCGAGCTGATCGCCGACGTCGCCGGGCTCAAGGAGCAGCTCGAGCGCGTCGGCCACGAGATCGAGGCGGCGCAGCGAGCCGGGGACTACGAGGCGGCGTCGCGGTTGCAGTACGGCGCGATGCTGGAGCTGCGCCGCGAGCTCGAGCAGGCCGAGGCCCACATGGCCGAGCGCCAGGCGAGCGGCGAGATGATGCTCAAGGAGGAGGTGCAGGCCGACGACATCGCGGAGGTGGTGAGCAAGTGGACCGGCGTGCCGGTCTCGAAGCTCATGGAGGGTGAGGTCGAGAAGCTGGTGCATCTCGAGGACCGCCTGCACGATCGGGTGGTGGGGCAGGACGAGGCCGTGTCGGCCGTGTCACACGCCATCCGCCGCGCTCGCGCCGGCTTGCAGGACCCGAACCGGCCGATCGGCAGCTTCATCTTCCTCGGGCCGACCGGCGTCGGGAAGACGGAGCTAGCGAAGGCGCTGGCCGAGCAGCTCTTCGACGACGAGGACGCGATAGTCAGGATCGACATGTCGGAGTACCAGGAGCCGCACACGGTTGCGCGGCTGGATACATCGGGCACGAGGAGGGCGGCCAGCTGACCGAGGCGGTGCGGCGGCGACCTTACACGGTGGTGCTGTTCGACGAGATCGAGAAGGCGCACGGTGACGTATTCAACACCCTGCTTCAGGTGCTCGATGACGGCCGCCTGACCGATTCGCAGGGCCGGGTCGTGAACTTCAAGAACGCGCTGATCCTAATGACCTCGAACATAGGTTCGCACCTGATCCAGGAGTTGGGCGTGGAGGACGCCACGCCGCGGGTCCTGGAGGAGCTGCGCCGGTCGTTCCGCCCCGAGTTCCTCAACCGGGTCGACGAGATCGTGACGTTCCACGCGCTGTCCCGGGAAGACCTGGCCAAGATCGTCGACCTACAGGTCGACAAGCTGACGGGCATGCTCGAGTCGCGGGGCTTGAGCCTGGAGGTCACCGAGGCGGCCAGGAAGCAGCTGGCCGACGAGGGCTACGATCCAACGTACGGCGCCCGGCCACTGAAGCGGGTGATGCAGCGACAGGTGCAGAACCCGCTGGCCATGGACATACTGGAGGGGCAGTTCCCCGAGGGCTCGACGATTCGAGTCGATGTCCAGGATGGCGAGTTCGTGTTCGAGAACGTCGGGCCGTCCCCCAAGCCCGCGCCGACCTCCGAGACGATAACCGAGACGGAACCGCAGACCGAACCAGAGGCGGTGTAGGTGGTGGCGAAGACTGAGAGCGACGCAGGCAGCGGATCAGGTGCGGAGAGCGGAGCAGGCGAGGGCAGCGCGGCAGGCGAGGGCAGCGGGGCAGGCGCAGGCAGCGGGGCGCACGCGGGCAGCGGGCTGCCGGTGGCGTACTGCAGCTACGCTGCCCCACATCACGACTTCCCGGCCCATCCCGAGCACTCCGGCCGCGTGCCGGCCATCATGGCGGCGCTGGCGGAGGCCGGCCTTCTCGCCGACATGATGGCGCTCGAGCACGGTGCTGCTCCGATCGAGGCCATCCTGGCGTGCCACTCGCGCGAGTACGTCGAGTCCCTGGAGCTGGCCGCGATGCGCGGCGCCGGGATCATCGACAATGCGCCCACCTATGTGACCACGTCGTCGTTTTACGATGCGCTGCAGTCGGCCGGGGCCGCAGTGGCCTGCGTCGACGCCGTCCTCGACGGGCGGGCGAGCGCGGCGCTGTCGCTGACCCGGCCGCCCGGCCACCACGCGGTGCCGTTCGCGGCGATGGGCTTCTGCCTGTTCAACAACGTGGCCGTTGCCGCGCGGCACCTGCAGGGCCGGGGTTTGGAGCGCATCCTGATCGTGGACGTCGACGTGCATCACGGCAACGGGACGCAGGACATCTTCTACGACGACCCGACCGTCTTCTACGCCTCGATTCACGAGAAGGGCATCTATCCGGGCACCGGCAGCGAGGGCGAGACCGGCATGGGCGAGGGCAAGGGATCGGTCCTCAACGTCCCGCTCCCCGCCGGCGCCGGCGACCAGGCGACGGCCCAGGCGATCGCCAGGCTAGTGCGGCCGGCGGCGCACGGCTTCCGCCCCGACTTCGTGCTCGTGTCGGCCGGCTACGACTCGCACTTCCTGGACCCGCTGGCGATGCTGCAGTGCTCGGGGCCCGGATTCCATCACACCTTCGTCGAGCTGGGCCGGCTCGCATTTGAGCTGTGCGACGGTCGCATCGCGACGGTGCTCGAGGGCGGCTACCACCTGGGCGCACTCGGCAACGGCGTGGTCAACACGGTCCTCGCGTTGACCGGCGCCGAGGCCGACGAGTCGCTCGGCTACGCGCCGCTGCCGGAGCCGGACGTCACCGACACCATCGAGCGCATCCGCATGGCGCACGGCCTGCCGGAGTAGGGCTGGCTACTATTCCTTCGCCGTCTAACTTAGCTGGCTACCTCGGCACGCTGACGCCGCTGCTCATCGGCCGCACCCAGCCCTCGGGCGGAACGCACGGGATCTGCTTCGCGATCCGCTCGTAGATGTCGGCCAGCGCCTCGGCGTCCTCGACGTGGTAGAAGCGGCCCGGCTCGCCGGCGACCTCGATCATCAGCTCGGTGTTCACGTCCGGGCCCACCGCTATCACGAACATGGCCGCCCCGGCCGCCCGTGCTGCCTCGGCGGCGCGGCGAACCTCGTCCGGGGTCGTCTGCGATGGGTGGCCGTCGGTCATCAGCACGATGACCTGCGTGTGCTCCGCGCGATCCTCGACGGCGGTCAGCTCGGCCGTGGCCGCGATCAACGCCAGGTCGATGCGGGTCCACTCGTCGGTTCGGATCGCGTCGATCGCGCGGTCGAGCTGCGCCAGGTCGCCCGTCAGGTGCGACAAGACGTCGGCGCGGATGTTGAACTGGATGATCGCCGTGCGGTCGACCTCGCGCATCTGCCTCACGAACGCACGAGCGCCGTCCTGCGCCGCCTCGACCTTGGGGCGGCCCGCTGACGTAAGCTGTCGCATGCTCGTCGACGCGTCGATGACGAGCGCGATGTCGGTCGGGCGGTCGCGCACGATGCAGCGCCACGGGTTGAGGATCGGCAGGTAGAGCGGCAGCGGGATCGGCGTCGGCGTCGGCGTGATCGTCGGCGTGTTGGTGGGCGTCGGAGTCGGCGTATCCGTCGGGCCCGGAGTGCTAGTCGGTGTCGGCGTCGGCGTGTCCGTGGGTGTCGGGGTCGGAGTTGATGTCCCCCGGCACGGACCCGATACGGTCAGGACGGCC
>JBJYWW010000251.1:2188-9933 GCA_046259645.1 Anaerolineae bacterium | reverse complement strand
CTGACCTACCTCAACGACGTCGCCGGCGGAGCCGAGGCGCCGTGCGTGGCCGCGAGCCACACCCTCCGGTGCTTCGGCACCGGACCGACTCCGCAGTGGGACGCGACGCCCGGCGACGAGCGCTGGCTCGCGGCGGCAGCCGGCTCGGGCGGCGAGATCGTGGTGGTGGACCTGATAGGCCAAGCTGCTTGGGTCTATGCGCGCGACGGGCGGCTTGCCGAGGCATGGCCACTGACCGGAGACGTCGGCTACGCATCGATCTCCGACGTGGCCGTCGACGCCGACCTCGTGTATCTCGCCGATCGGGCCAAGGGCCGAATCCTGATTCGCTATCTCGACGGTCAACCGGCGTCGCCGGGCAGCTTCGACACCCGGGGCGACGTCGAGCGCATTGCCGCGGCGGGCGGCGGCGTGTTCGCGTTGACCCGCGACGGGTGGATCTACAAGCACGACTCTACCGGGCGCCTTCTCACCGCTTGGCTCCCGTCGCGTGACGAGACCCCGGCGGACATCGCCGTGTCCCCCGGCGGTCGCGTCCTTGTCGCGATGACGGGCGCCGAGCCCGTTGGACCGGACGAGCAGGGCCGAGTGCTGCTGTTCGCACCGGGCGGCACGCCGCCCGACGCCATACCCGAGAAGCCGCAAGCGGGCTGCGTGGTCAACGTGGACAAGTTCGCCGAGCCGCAGACGGTGCTCCTCGGTGACGAGGTCGAGATCACGCTGCTCATCGACGGCGAGTGCCCGTACGGCAAGGGCGATCTCGACATCGTGCTGCTCATCGACCAGTCGGGCTCGATGACGGGCAGCCCCATCGCCGCCGCCCAGTCGGCCGCCATCTCGTTCGTCGGCCAGTTGGACCCAGACGAGGCGCAGGTCGCGGTCGTCGGCTTCTCGACGTCGGCCGCAGTCCTCCAGCCCTTGACCGGCGACTTCCGCGAGGTCGTGCGCGCGGTCGGCCGCATCGAGGCCGGTGGCCAGACCAACTACCGCGACGCCTTGGAGAAGGCGCTCGACGAGCTCACGAGCCCGGGCGCGCGACCGGGCGCGCCGCCGGTGGTGGTTATGATGACCGACGGCAAGCCCACGGATCGGAACCTGGTCGTGCGCGCATCGGATGACCTGAAGGGCATCGGCGCCACGCTGTACACGATAGGTCTCGGGCCCAACGTGGACGCCGAGCTGCTTCGCACGATCGCCTCGGAGCGCGAGCTCTTCTTCGAGGCGCCTACGGAGGCGGAGCTCGCCGATGTCTACGCCGTAATCGCGCGGCGAATCACGGCCTCCCGCTTGCTCCAGGACGCCGCCGTCTCCGACACCTTGCCCGACTACATGCGCTACGCGCACGACTCCGCCAGGCCTGCGGCGACGCTGACCGATCGCACGCTGACCTGGTCGCTGTCGGAGGTGCGGACGACCGGCTCCGTGATCAAGTACACGGTGCGCCCGCGCCGAACGGGCTTGCTGCCAACCAACGTCGCGGCGACGCTGGACTATCGCGACGCAGTCGGGCAGTCCGGGGTGGCCGTGTTCCCCGTGCCGAGCGTACAGGTGCTCCAACGCACGAGCTGGTCGGCGCACCTGCCTGTCGCGTGGCGTAGCCACTGCCGCCCGCAACGGGCCGACGTCGTGCTGGTCTTCGACACGTCGAGCAGCATGACCGGGCCCGACCAGCCCGGTTCCGCCGCGACCAAGCTGGACGCCGCGCTTGCGGCCGGGCGCTCGTTCCTGAGCGCAATGCAGCTGCCGGGCGATCAAGCCGCGATCGTGACGTTCGACAGCGAGGCCCGCCGAGCCCAGGGCCTGACCGGCTCCCGGCCGGCACTCGAGCTGGCGATGGCCGACATCCGCGCCGGCAGCGGCACACGCATCGACAAGGGCCTCGAGCTGGCGGTTGTCGAGCTGCTCGGCGCCCGGCACGTGGCCCGCAACAACCCGGTGATCATCCTGCTGACCGATGGGCTGCCTGAAGAGGGGACCGACGCCCACGCTTACGACGTGGCGCGCGACGCACACCGCGCCGGCATCAGCGTGTTCACGATCGGCCTCGGCGACGACGCCGATCCCGATCTGCTGTGGCTCATCGCCGGCGACGACAGCCGGGCTTTCATGGCCCCTGACGCCGGTCAGCTGGAGTCCATCTACAGCCGCATCGCGGGCCAGGTGCTCTGTGACTGACGCCATGGCCGACAGACCCATCGGTACCGGCGGAATGCGCTGCGGCGAGGGAGTCAGGTGCACGCATGATTGACAGTCGCACAACTGCGCTGCTGGCCACGATCGCCGGGCTGCTCCTCGGCGCCTGCTCGGCGGCGACGCCCACAGGCGAGACCGGTCAGGCCGGGGAGCCCACCGCGGGGCCGACGCCCGGTCCCGATACGTTGGTGTGGGCCATCGAGGCGGCGCCCTCGACCCTGGACCCGGCGCGCATGGGCATCGACCCGTCTGGTGTCCAGGTTGCGGCGCAGGTCTACGACCGACTCATGAGCTATCGCCCGGGCAGTCCGGACCTGGCACCCGGGATCGCCTCGGACTGGGACGTGGATCCCGAGGGCCGGACGTTCACGTTCACGCTGCGAGAGGGTCTGACCTTTCATGACGGAACTCCGCTCGACGCCGCGGCAGTCGCCTGGAACTTCCAGCGCTGGATGGATCCGGACCACTCCAACCACCAGGGCGACTTCAAGTCGTGGGTCGCATACTTCGGCGGCTTCTCCGGCCAGCACGACAAGGACGGGCGCCCGGTCAACCTGGTCAAGCGCGTCGAGGCGCTAGACGCCACTACGGTGCGCATCTCGCTGAACGAGCCGTTCACCCCGTTCCTGCACCACGTGGCCATGGTCCCGTTCTCCATTGCGAGCCCGACGGCGGTGCGCGCCCAGGGCGAGGACTACGGCACTTCCGGCGCCAACCCGCCGGTGGGCAGCGGACCCTTCCGCGTCGTTGGCTGGGACCCAAGCGGCGCCGTGCGCCTGGAGCCGTTCGCGGACCACTGGAGCGGCCCGCCCGCGGTCTCTGGACTCCACTTCGTGCCCATACCAGATCCCGAGAAGCGTGCCGAGGCTGTGGCGGAGGGCGCTGTGCACGGCGCCGACCTGCCCCCCACCACCCCGATCACGGGCACGCTCGCCGCGCCAACCCTGCGCGTGGTGCCGCGCCCGGCGCGCACCAACTCGTGGCTCATGGTCAACCACAGCCGCGCGCCAATGCAGGACGTGCGGGTGCGGCGGGCGATTTCTCTGGCGATCGACCGCAAGGCGTTGGCAGAGCGCTTCGGCGAGGCCGCTCTGCCGGCCGGCCAGCTCCTGCCACCCGACTTCCTCGGCTACGACCCCTCGATAGATTCACCCGAGCGCGACCTGCCGGCCGCCAAGCGGCTCATGGCCGAGGCGGATGTCGAAGACGGCTTCGAGCTGAACATCTGGGTGCCGACGACTCCGCGCCCCTACCTGCCCGACCCGGCCGGCACGGCGCAGGCGATTGCCGACATGCTGGCCGACATCTCCATCGATGCCTCTGTCCACAGCGAGGGGTTGCGGAAGTTCCTCGCCGACCGTGACAGCGGCCGCTTCACGGCATGGATCACCGGCTGGGAGGCGCAGTCGGGCGATCCCGACACCTTCTGGTTCTGGCACTTCGGTGCCGGGCGGGCCGGGGCCGAGGGGCAGTACTACAACGAGGAGCTGGCGGCGTCGCTTCTGGAGGCCCAGCGGACGATGGGCGCCGACGGACGGTCTAGCATCTACGAGAGCGCTGCTCAGACCACAGTGGCCGACGAGGCCCGCGCATACCTGGTTTACACGCGTCCGATCGTCGCGGTATCATCACGCGCGCGCGGCTACGAGCCCGGTATGTTTGGCTTCGACGACCTTGATATCGTGAGCCTGGTACCTGCGCCCGCGGGCGCCACGGCGGCGCCGATCCCGACTGGCGCGCCGACCTCGGCCGCGACGCCGACGCCCCTGGGCACTCCGGGCGACGAGGGTGATGAGGCCGAGCAGTCCGAGCAGTCCGAGCAGGCGGAGCAATCTGGGCAGGCGGAGCAATCGGACCAGGGCGACGACACCGCAGAGGAGCAAGGACGATGAGCGACGAGACGACCCCCAACAGCACCACCACCAAGGCGTCCGGCGAGTCGCGCATGCAGGAGCTTCTGACGCTCAGCCGCGACGTGCTGAGGCACATGCTGGACCCGCAAGTGCCCTGGGCAACCAAGCTTATCCCGGTGCTGGCCATCATCTACCTCCTGTCACCGGTTGACCTCATACCGGACACCATCCCGCTGATCACCCAGATCGACGACCTCGCGGTGCTCCTCATCGCGGCGAAGCTGTTCATGGAGCTCGTTCCCGACGACGTCGACGAGACGCCGACGGTCGAGGCCAGCTACAGGGTGCAGGAGGGCGAGGAGTAGCCGCACCCTCGCTGCTATAATCGGCTCGTGACACGACCTTTCGCGCCCAGCGACGCGCTTCGCCTGCGGCGCCTCCAGCGCACCGGCGAGTCGCTCGAGATCGAGGACGCCGTCCTTGTCGGTCGGTCGCCCTTGCGGCAGGCGATGACTGACTGGCGGCCTCTGGGCACCGGGGCGATCGAGACGCTGGTCGCCCCGGCGTGCGGCAGCGGCACCGTGGCCGGGTTCACCCAGTCGCGGTGTCGGCGCGGGGCCGCCGACGCCGACCTCACCTTCATCGCTCCGGCCTTGACGCAGGCCAACGGCGCCGCCCTGTTCTGGGGCAGGCTGATCACCGACTCGTGCCAATGGCTGGGAGCGCGCGAGGTCGAGCGCGTCCACGCTGCTGTCGTCGAGGACGACCAGGTCGCGCTGCAGGTCTTTCGGGGCTGCGGCTTCGCCGTGTGCACCACCGACGTCGTGCTCGCTCGGTCCGCGAGCGGCAGCGGCACGGACCGCCCGGGAGATGGCCGCGCCGACGGCCGCGACGGTGGCGGCACCGTCTCGCCCGAGGCCGAGCTGCGAGCGGTGCCGATGGCCGCCGACACCGAGCTGGCGGTGCGCCGCTTGGCGCACGAGTGCCTGCCCGACGCGGTTCGCGCCGCCTCCGACGAGTTGGGCGGTGACTGGTTCAGCTATCCCCTGGGCGGCTTCGAGCCGGGGCCGGCGATCAAGCGCGCCTGGGTCGACCCCTCGGGCGTGGTTCAGGGCGCGTGGCGCGTGATCGGCGGCCGCGACGCCCATTGGCTGCAGGCACTCGTGCGACCGGGGCTGGACGCCCGGGCGCTCGTGCGCGCGGCGCTCGCCGACGTGGCCGCGGACCGGCGGTTCGCGAACCTCCCCATCCTGGCCGCGGCGCGCGGCTACGAGTCGGAGCTCAACCTGGCCCTGCGCGAGTGCGGCTTCGAGCCGCGCGCAAGGCGCTTCCGTCTGGTGAAGCAGATGGCGGTGCGCGTGATGGCACCCGCCTGGCACCGAGGAGCGGTGCGCGACCATGGTCTCGACCCAGCGCCGTCGTCGACAGTGAAGCTGGCGGCGCGCACTTCAGGAGATAGCTCGATTGACTAACCACGTCCCGGCCGAGGAGCTAGAGCTGTTGATCGCGGTCCTGCCCCGGAACCTGCAGGCGGCGGTCATGGGGCACGCGCAGCACAACGACCTGGTTGAGATCGTGATGGACCTGGGCCGCAGCCCGGAGTTCCGCACCTTCGACTCTTACACCGTGTTCGACCACCTCGAGGTCACCGGCAGCGACCTCAACCACGTGATCGACCGGATCGGTGACTTCGGCGACGACAACCGGGCCGGCATCGCGCGCACCCTGCACCGGATCTCGGCCGTCCGCAATCGCAAGGGCCGCGTCATCGGCTTGACACTGCGCGTCGGCCGAGCCGTGTACGGCACGGCGGAGATCGTGCGTGACATCATCGAGTCGGGCCGCGGCGTGCTGCTGCTGGGCCGACCCGGCGTCGGCAAGACGACCATGCTCCGCGAGACGGCCCGCATCCTGGCCGACGACAAGCGGGTCATCATCGTCGACACGTCCAACGAGATCGCCGGCGACGGCGACATCCCCCATCCCGCGATCGGCCGAGCGCGGCGGATGCAAGTGACGACGCCGTCGATGCAGCACGAGGTGATGATCGAGGCGGTCGAGAACCACAACCCGCAGGTCATCGTCATCGACGAGATTGGGCGCGAGCTGGAGGCGCAGGCGGCGCGGACCATCGCGGAGCGCGGCGTGCAGCTCATCGGAACGGCGCACGGCAACACGCTCGACAACCTGCTAATGAACCCGACGCTGTCCGACCTGATCGGCGGCATCGAGAGCGTGACCCTGTCGGACGAGGAGGCGCGACGCCGCGGGACGCAGAAGAGCGTGCTGGAGCGCCGCGCGCCGCCGACGTTCGACGTGCTAATCGAGATCCAGGACTGGCAACGGCTGGCGGTGCACCCGGACGTGGCGGCCGCAGTCGACGGTCTGCTGCGAGGACGCCCGCAGCCAGCGGAGCTGCGGTATGTAGGCGACGACGGAGAGACCGTCGTCGAGCGGGCGCGGCCCGCCGGTGGCGGCGGCCCGAGCGACAAGCGCAACTCGAGGGCCAAGGACAGCAGGCCGCCGTCGCGCGGCGAGCCGGTCCGCGTGGCCCCCGATCAGCCAAGCCGCAAGCTGAAGCTCTTCCCGTACGGGGTGAGCCAGAACCGGCTGCGCCAGTCGGCAAAGTCGCTGAGCCTGCCGCTGATCCTGACCGACGACCTCGCCGACGCGGACGCGCTGATGACCCTCAAGAGCTACTACCGAAAGCGCCCGGTCGTCATCAACGACGCCGAGACCAGGCAGATTCCGATATACGTGCTGCGATCGAACACGTACACGCAAATAGAGAACGCGCTCGTCGACATGTTCGGCCTCAGCATGGAGATGGACGAATACGACGTCGCGATGCAGGAGGCACGCGAGGCAGTGCAGCAGGTCACCAGCCACACCCGGTCGATGGTCGAGTTGTCGCCGCGCGCGGCGTCGATCCGGCGGCAGCAGCACGACATGGCGCGTCAGGCCAATCTCCTGTCGCTGTCGCGCGGCCGCGAGCCGCATCGACGCGTCCGCATCTACCGCAAGGACTAGCGCCGGGTGAGCCCCGACGCGCCGGCCGCTGGGCGCTTCATAACGTTCGAGGGCCCTGAGGGCTCCGGGAAGTCGACCCAGGTCGCTCTGCTCGCGGAGCGGCTCGCTTCGCGCGGGCTGCCTGTCGAGGTCACGCGCGAGCCGGGCGGCACTGCGGTCGGCGAGCGCATTCGAGGTGTGCTGCTCGACCCGGCAACGGGCGATGTCCTGCCGGAGACGGAGGCCCTGCTCTTCAATGCGGCGCGCTACGAGCTGGTGTCCACCGTCGTGCGGCCCGCCCGCCAAACCCGGCGGATAGTGCTGTGCGATAGCAACGCCCAAGCCCCCCAGGCCTAACAGGGCCACCGGCGCCGCGGCGCGCCCGACAGGCAGGCGCGGCTCAACGACGCCGCCACGGGCGGCCTAGACCCCGACCTGACCGTCCTGCTCGATCTTCCCGTTGACACCGGTCTGGCTCGGCGTCGCGGCGAGGGCAGCTGGAATCGCATCGACGCTGCTGACTTGGAGTTCCACGAGCGCGTCCGCGCGGGCTATCTCGAGCTGGCGCGTTCGGAGCCGTGGCGCTGGGTGGTGGTGCGGGCCGACCGGTCCCCCGACCAAGTGGCGGAGGATATCGAGCGTGCCGTCACCGCGTTGCTCGACGGATAGTCGCGGCGCGGCTCGCGGCGA
>JBJYWW010000251.1:1881-2178 GCA_046259645.1 Anaerolineae bacterium | reverse complement strand
GGGGCCCCTGGCCGTGTGCGTGCCGGGAGGGGGGCGGGCGAAGGCGATCGCGATTCCGCCGCCAACGTCCCCCCCGCGGCTGGTCGAGGCGCGCGCACCGGGCGACGATCGCCCGTCGACTGCTGGACTCGTAGGCGCCTTTCGGCGAGAATAGCAGACTGCCAAGAGCCGCCGGCGCCGACAGGCCCTCGCGCCAGGCGCAGCCGTGGCGCTGAGCCTCGTTCACGCGCTCTAACGCGCCGCAATCGGGATTGGGAGCCGTCCGTGACCGACAACGCAAACGCAGTCGCAGAACCC
>JBJYWW010000251.1:0-1871 GCA_046259645.1 Anaerolineae bacterium | reverse complement strand
GGCAGTCACGAGGGTCGTGACGCGCCCGTGGCGCACGACGGCGCGCACGCGTCGCCGCAGGCAGCGTCCGCAGTGGCCATCGAGCGCGCGCTCAACCCGCCACCGCTGGTGGTCGTGCTGTCCGGACCGTCGGGCGTGGGCAAGGACGAGATCCTGAACGAGCTGAAGAAGCGTGACTACCCGTTCCACCTGGTCGTCACGGCCACGACGCGCCCTCAGCGCCCCGGCGAGGTCGACGGTGAGGACTACCTCTTCGTGTCGATGGCCGACTTCGCCGAGCTCGTGCAGAACGACGAGCTGCTCGAGCACGCGGTCGTCTACGGCGACTACAAGGGCATCCCGAAGCAGCAGGTGCGTGACGCGCTCGCCAGCGGCAAGGACGTCATCTTGCGGATCGATGTGCAAGGCGCACGCACGGTGCGGCGGCTCATCGACGGCGCGGTGTCGATCTTCATGATCGCCGAGGATCTGGATGAGCTCGAGCGACGGCTGCGGGAGCGCAAGAGCGAGCCGCCCGACCGCCTGAAGATGCGCATCGCGACCGCCCGCCAGGAGCTCAGGCAGGCAGCCGAGTTCGACTACGTCATAGTCAACCGCCGCGACCAGGTGAAGCACACGGTCGACACCATCATCGCCATCATCATCGCCGAGAAGCACCGCACCCGAGCTCGACCGGTCTCGCTGTGAGGGCAGGGCAGCCTCGGTTGCCCGACGCCACGACGCCGGCTTCGGCGGCGCGCTACGCCGATGTCGCCGTACCTTTGCCGCCGGCCGTCTCCGGTCGACCCACGGCGATCGGCAAGACCTGGCGCGATCAGGTGTTCACGTACGCCATCCCGGCCGACCTCCGCGGGAGCGTGCAACCGGGTCACATCGTGGCCGTGCCGTTCGGTTCGCGGCAGCTGCGCGGCGTTGTGATCGCGCTGCGCCCGGAGAGCAACGTCGAGCGCACACGTCCCATCACGTCCGTCGCCGATCGCGCTCCAGCGCTCACCGCCGAGCAGATAACACTCTCGCAGCACATGAGCGAGCACTACCTGGCGCCGCTCTTCGAGTGCCTGCAGGCCATGCTGCCACCTGGAGCGCTCGCGCAGGCGCAGGTGGTGTATCAGAGGACCGCGCAGTCCGTCCTGCCAGGGACCTTGGGCGAGGCCGAAGTGGCCGCGCTCGGCGCGTTCGGCAGGCAGCGCGAGCTTGGCGCCGCGCAGGTGCGATCGCGGACCCGCCGGCGCGACACGGCCACCGCGCTCGAATCGCTGGTGACGTTGGGGGTCCTGACGGTCTCCACGCGCCCCGCTGGACCGCGAGTGCGGGCTCGTAGCGAGCAGGTCGTGCGGTCGGCGGTCGATGACCCGAGCGAGCGCGAGATGCGCCTGCTCGCGATCCGAGCTCATAGCGGCGCCGACGCGGTGGCGTGTCTGCGCCGCGAGCCTCACGGCTCATCACGGACGGTCGACGAGCTGCTGGAGGCGAGCGGTGCTCGGATCGCCGACCTCCGGCGGCTGGCCGTCGATGGCCTCATCGAGCTGCGTGAGGGCGAGCGGCGCATCGCGACGGACCTGACGCCTGCCGGGGCGGAGACCGCCGCGCGCGAGGAGCTGGGCCGAGCGCCGGCACAGGCACGCCTGCTGCGGGCGCTCGCCGCCGCCGGGGGCAGCCTGCCCCGAGACGAGGCTCTGCGGGAGTCCGCCGCCAGCCCGGCAGCGCTCAGGGGGCTCACGGCGCGCGGCCTTGCGCGCGAGGAAAGCCGCCCTGGTTCCGTCACGCTGCTGACTCGCGGCGTGCACGCGTTGGCGGCCGAGGTTCGGCTGCGTCGCCTCGAGCGCCACGCCGCGGCGCTCAGCTACCTGGCCGCGGCGGGCGGGACGGCG
>JBJYWW010000250.1:6056-7276 GCA_046259645.1 Anaerolineae bacterium | reverse complement strand
GGCCGCCGGCCCCCCGGCCCCCCGCCTACGGGACGCGTACGTCGCCTGCCGACGGGTGTCGGCCGGCGACTCTGTGCGATTGGACGCCCCGAAGATCGGCTAGCGCTCGGACCTAGGCGGCGGGGCCGCCCGCGCTGCGAGCCTGGTTGGCCAGGCGCGCTCCTACGGAAGGTAGCCGTCGCGCAGGATCGGGAAGTCCCGTCCGCTCGGCCGGCTATTGCGAACCCGGATGCCGTAAAGGTCGAACTCGCCGCTCCGGTTGTCCGCGTACACCACCACGGTCTCGCTGCGGCTCGGGTTGCGCGCGGTGGACGGTGACGCCTGGTCAGCGGCAGGGACCACGATGCCGTTGCGCCGGGCGGCACGGGTGGTGCCGCTCGGGTAGACCTCCATGCCCACTATGTCGAGGCCGGTGAGCGGATCGTAGACGTTATACACCAGCGTACCAGACGCAGGATCGAGTGAGGGTGCGAACGCCTCCTCGAGCGACCCGGCCATCGAGTACTCTCGCCCGGCGGTCCCGCCGATGGGAAGGCCGTTTGAGTTGACGCGACGCCCGAAGATGTCGGTGTTGCCGTTGCGGTCGTCAACCCAGGCAACGAGGAAGCCGTCGCCGTTGCGGGCGACTGTCGGGTCCTGCGCGTTGGACGCTCCCTGCACCATCGGGAAAGGCGAACCATTGGGAATGCCGTTGGCGCGCACGCGCAGGCCCCACACCTCGTCGATGTCACGTGCGTTGTCATCCCAGACTAGCAGGTAGGTATCGTTGGTCGAGTGGTAGGCGATCGCGGGATGTGACTGGTCCCCGGGACCGCCAACCAGCTTGCGCGGGTTGCTGCGCGCGTAGCCCGCCGCCGACACCCGCACGCCATACACGTCCTGCCCGTCATCGGGATCGGTCTCCTCGCTCCAGACGAGGTAGAACTCCTCAATGTCGGAGTTGTAAACTAGCGCCGGGTCCTGGCGCCGCACGGGGCCGCTGGTGCGCGACGACCGGACCATCGCCGTCCCGCCGCGCGAAGGGCCGCCCTGTGGCAGCGCGTTCGAAAACAGGCGCTTGGAATAGATGTCGGGGCCGTCGCCCCGGTCCTCCACCCACATGACGAAGTAGAGATCGGCGTCCGAGTTGTAGGCGACGGTCGGCGTCGTCTGCTCCAGGGCTGGAGCCGATCCAGCCGCTTCCGCGCTCGGCGACGCGACGGCGACGAACAGCAGGCCGG
>JBJYWW010000250.1:0-6046 GCA_046259645.1 Anaerolineae bacterium | reverse complement strand
GCCACCACCAACATAAGTCCAACGCGCCTCATCACACAGTCTCCTTACACGGCTCACGCACGCGGCCCTTGGCCGCTAGTCCCTAAACGGTACAACGCGCCCGGCGACCCTGAGGTTCGCCGCTCCTCACATTATAGCCCTGCATGTTAGCACCGCATTAGCGCTTCCGTCGAGGTGGACGTCCAGCCTGGCCGGGCTTGGAGGCGGCGCTTCAGGCGCACACCGTGTGGTATAATCGCGTGCCGGTGAACCAGCACATCGACCCACGGAACCACCAGCGTAGCAACAGCGAATGGCTCGCGGATCTCGACCCGCAATCGCCACAGCGCGAGGCGGCGATCGCCGACCTGCGGGAGTACCTGCTGCGGGCCGTGTTGGTCTATCTCACGCGACACCGCAGCGACCTCAGTGTCTTCGACTACGACGAGATCCGCCAGTTCGCTGAGGATTGGGCGCAGCAAGCGCTCATTCAGGTCATCGATCATCGCGATACATTCCGCGGCGATAGCAAGTTTACGACCTGGGCCTATCGTATTGCCGTGAACTTGGCTGCCGGCGAGCTAAGGCGGAAGCGCTGGGAGAACCTGTCCCTTGATCGGCTGACGGAGGCCGAGGCGCCCGACATAAGCCTTCGTGAGGACACCTCTGCGCCACCTCCTGAGGACCTGCTCTCGCGCGAGCAGATCTGGCAGACCATTCAAGACGTCATCCAGCATGACCTCACCGATCGCCAGAGGACCGTGATCACCAGGATCATCATCGAGGGCGTGCCTGTCGAGGTCGTCGCCGACGATCTCGGCACCAACCGCAACAACATCTACAAGCTGGTCCACGACGCGCGGCGCAAGCTGAAGCGAGCCTTGGAGTCGCGCGGCTGGTCGGCCGACGACGTGCTCAGCGCGTTCGCACCGAGCGAGGCATAGCGTGGCGACCGGCTGCCGCGAGGCCCCTTTCCACCGGCACGCTGCGCCGGCAATGCGCTGCAGTAAGACGCTGGCGTTCCCGGGCATCAGAGCAGCGTAGGCATCCCGGAGGCACCACATGGACGGATCCAAGGGCATCCAGCAGCCATCCGCCGCCGACCGCGCGAACCGCTTCCTGCAGACCATCATCACCACCGAGGACGAGGAGCTCGACTGCGTCGAGGTGATGGCGGTGATCGCGCGATACGTCGACGTCGAGGTCGGCGACGCGCGAGGCCACGATAGCGATCACGGGCACGACCACGGCGACTATCACGGCGACGGAGTGTCGCTGGACCTAGGCGTCGCCGTTCCGCTCCACCTCAGCCACTGCCCCCATTGCGCCGAGATGTTCGAGACGCTGCAACTGCTTGCGGCAATGGAAGCAAGCGGCCAGCTGCCGGAGATCGACGAGCTGTGGTCGGACCTGCACGCCGCAGTTGGTGGCGGCGCGAGGCTGTCGCCCGAGTCCTTTGCGACGTAGTGCCCCGTACCTATAATCTCGTTCGCCGTCGCGAGGTGGCGAGTATCGCTGCGCACGGCCGCGGGATGACCGGCACATGGACCACGAGATGACGCACTACGAGCCCGATATAGGCCGCGATACCGAGCGTCTCGAGCGCTCGGGCATGGCGTGGCCTCCTGCCGCCTGGGAGCGTCCCGCTTCGCAGTGGCGTGACGATGTCTGGCCCGTCCCGGGACCGTTCGAGCCATACGGCCGGGCGCCGGAGAAGGACGCCGTCCAGCAGCTGCGCGAGGCCGTCGAACAGGAGTCAGCGGCCGGATTCGGCACCGTGGCCCGCGAGATCCTCGAGACCGTCATTCTCACCGCGCTCATATTCCTCGGCATCCGCCTGGTGGTGCAGAACTTCCGCATCGAGGGGCGCAGCATGGAGCCGACGCTGCACTCGGGCCAGTACCTGCTCGTGAACAAGATGTCGTACCGAGTCCTTGGCGACCCCAGCCGCGGCGACATCGTGGTCTTCGAGGCGTGGAATCAGGACAAGGACTTCATCAAGCGTATCGTAGGCACGCCCGGCGACGAGATCGAGATCAAGGACGGCTGCGTTCATGTAAATGGCGATTGCCTTGAGGAATCGTACCTCGAGCAGCCGACCACCGACGCCGTGGGCCCGATCGTTCTCGGGCCGGACGAGTACTACGTGCTCGGCGACAACCGGGGCAACTCGAGCGACTCGCGCAACTACGGCGCCCTGCCGCGCGGCAACATCGTCGGCAAGGCGTGGCTCACCTATTGGCCGCCGGACGAGATGGGGATAGTCACCGGCAACTCCGATGGCTACGCGAGGGGCGCTGACTGAAGTCAGCCGCTGGCGCTGGCTTGCAGGGCCCCGCCGCGAACGCGACGCGTGACTCGGCAGCGCGGCGCGTGACTCCTCAGCGAGGCGCGTGACTCCTCAGCGAGGCGCGTGACTCCTCGGTGCGGCGTGGGCCGGTGACTGGCTAGCCCTCGTCCCAAACAGTCTCGTCGTCCCACTCGGCGAGCTGGATCTCCGTCATATGGCCGGTCCGCACCTCGCCCCGCGTGTCGCAAGTGGGGCACCGGTGCGTCGCCCCGGTGCGCTCCTCCGTCCACCAGCCCTGCCCGCCACACTTGGGGCACGTTATCGTCTCGGGCGTGCGCCTGGTGAGCTTGGCCGGCGTCAGCCCCGTGCCCGTCAGCGTCGCTCCCTCGAGGTGCGTCTCCTTGAAGCTGCCGGCGTCGACACGGGCGCCCGTCAGGTCTGCGCGCCGCAGGTCCGTGTGCCGTAGGACCGCCCCCCTGAGGTCCGCCCCGGTGAGGTCCGCCTCGCCCAGGTTGCAGCGCGAGAAGCTTGTATCACGCGCCGATGCACCCGCTAGGCAGGAGCCGTGCAGGTTTGCGTCCGCGAGGTCGGCGCGGTCGAGGACTGCCTTCGAGAAGTCGGCGTATCTCGCTCCTACCCCCCTCATGCTGGCGTCGGAGAAGTCCACCTCCACCAGCTTCGCCCCCGATAGCTTCGCGGCGTCCAGATTGGCGCCGGACAGGTCAGAACCGGACAGGTCCGCGCCCTTCAGGTCCACCCCGGAGACATCGCTGCCGCTCAGCTGCAGCCCGTGCAGCGCCCCTTTGCGGCCTTTGTCAGCCCACGATTGCGCGCGCCGCAGGTCGCCGCGCACCTTGCCTAGGAGCCCCATGCCCCGCCTCCGTTCGAATAGACGAGTCCCCGCCGGGCCAACCGCGACATTGGCCGCGGTCCCCGCCCGGCGCTCCGATTCGTAGGCTACGTCGCGACCGCCGCCCGGTCAACTGACGAGGCAGGCTCGGCGGCGCCATGTCGATCGGTCGCGGCCTCACTGCGCTGTCCGACTTGACGCCGCGCGCGGCGCGGCTACACTTGCGAACGCTTGTTCTAGTGAGGGGAGCGCCAATGGCCCGCAAGCGCACGGTGTTCGTGTGCGACTCGTGCGGCGCCAGCCAGCCCAAATGGGTGGGGCAGTGCCCGCAGTGCGGCGAGTGGAACACCCTGAAGCAGCTCACGGTCGGTGACCCGTCGTCGGGTGCCGGCGGCTATGGCGTGTCCGCGGCGGGCCGCCCGGTCGGGGCGCTCGGCACGGGGACCGCCACCCGGCTCGCCGACGTGTCGACAGCGCCGGTGGAGCGCGTCGCGCTCCCGGCCGACGAGCTCAACCGCGTCCTGGGAGGCGGCGTGGTGCCGGGCAGCGTGGTGCTCGTCGGTGGCGAGCCCGGCATCGGCAAGAGCACGCTGATGCTGCAGGCCGCGGCCATGCTCGGCCGCGCCACCGGCCCGGTGCTCTACGTATCGGGCGAGGAGTCCGAGGCCCAGCTCAAGCTGCGCGCGCACCGCATGGGCCTCGGCGACGAGCCGGTCTACGTGCTGGCGGCGACCGACCTCGGCTCGATCTTGGGCGAGCTGGAGCGCCTAGAGCCGGCCGCTGTCGTCGTCGACAGCATTCAGACGACGCGCGCCGACGGCGTCGAGTCGGCGCCGGGCTCGGTCACCCAGGTGCGCGTCTGCGCGGCCGAGCTGGCCGGGCACGCCAAGGCTCGCAACGTGCCGGTGTTCCTGGTCGGGCACGTCACCAAGTCCGGCGACATCGCCGGACCGCGAACTCTCGAGCACATGGTCGACGTCGTGCTCTACCTCGAGGGCGAGCGCTATCACAGTCACCGCTTGCTGCGCGGGGTCAAGAACCGTTTCGGCTCGACGAACGAGGTCGGTGTGTTCGAGATGCGTCCCGACGGCCTCGTCGAGGTCGCCAATCCGTCGGCGGCGTTCCTCGCCGAGCGGCTGCCGGGCGTGCCGGGCTCGGCCGTGACCGTCACGGTGGAGGGCACGCGCCCGCTTCTCGTCGAGGTCCAGGCGCTGGTCAGCCCGTCAGGCGGACAACTGCCGCGGCGTACGGCCAACGGCATCGATCCGGCCCGGCTGCTGCTGCTGGTCGCGGTGCTCTCCAAGCGCCTCGGGCTTCGCCTGGGCGACCAAGACGTGTTCGTGAACGTCGTCGGCGGGCTGCGTGTCACGGAGCCCGCGATCGATCTGGCCGTGGCCTCGGCCATCGCCTCCAGCGCCAACGGCAAGCCGGTGCCCGAAGACCTGGTCATCTTCGGTGAGATCGGGCTGTCCGGCGAGCTGCGATCCGTCGGCCACGTCGAGCGGCGACTGGCGGAGAGCGCCAAGCTCGGCTTCGGGCGCGCGCTGGCACCGGGCACGGCTCTGCGCGGACTCGCCGACGGCGGGACGGCCGCGCCCAGGCCGCCGTCGAGCGCCGAGCGCGGCGAGGGCGGTACGCTGGGACGGCTGCGGCCGATAGGCGCGCGCACGCTGCGAGGCGCGCTGGAGATAGCCCTGGCCGACGTGCAGCCCGGGCCGGCCGGAGCGCGATCCGCGCTGACAGACGCACAATCCGGGCCGACGGACGAGCAGGACGGGACGGCAGGCGACTAGCACGCTCCAACCGCGCCGCCTATGATTCCCGCCCCCAGATCGCGGTCGGCCCCGCCGACCTAGGAGCGTGGCACATGCTTGACATCCGCCTGTTCAGAGACGAGCCCGACGTCGTGCGCGCGGCGCTCGAGCGCCGCGGCGAGGACGTCGCGGTGGTCGAGGTCGTGCGCGAGCTCGACGCGGCGCGGCGCGAGACACTCGCGGAGGTCGAGGAGCTCCGGGCGCGGCGGAACCGCGAATCCAAGGAGATCGGTCGCAGCAAGGACCCGGCGGAACGGGAGGCCAAGATCGCGGCCATGCGGGAGGTCAACGAGCGCATTACCGCGCTCGAGGACCAGCTCGGCGACACTGAGCGTCAGCTCACCGAGACTCTGCAGGGCGTACCGAACGTGCCGCGTGACGACGTGCCGCTCGGCGCCGACGAGAGCGAGAACGTGGTCGTGCGCCAGGTCGGCGACGAGGTGGAGCACGACTTCGAGGCGCTTCCGCACTGGGACCTCGGAACGCAGCTGGGGATCATCGACTTCGAGCGCGGAGCCCGAATGAGCGGCAGCCGCTTCTACGTGCTCCGTGATGCGGGCGCGCGCCTACAGCGCTCGCTGACCCAGTGGATGCTGGACTTCCATACGGAGCGCGGCTACTCGGAGGTCTATCCGCCGTTCGTGGTTCGCGAGGAGTGCATGCTCAACGCGGGCCAGCTGCCGAAGTTCCGTGACAACCTGTACCACGACGTCGAGGACGACGTCTGGCTCGTGCCGACGGCCGAGGTGCCGCTGACGAACATGCACGCGGGCGAGATAATCGAAGCCGACGCCCTGCCAATCCAATACGTCGCGTACACGGCGTGCTTCCGGCGCGAGAAGATGAAGGCCGGGCGCGATGTGCGGGGCATCAAGCGGGGCCATCAGTTCGACAAGGTCGAGATGTACAAGTTCACGGTGCCGGAGGACTCGCCGGCCGCGCTCGACGCCATGCTGGCCGACGGTGAGGCGATGCTGCAAGCGCTCGGACTGCCGTACCGCGTCGTGCAGCTGTGCACCGGTGACCTAGGATTCGGGTCGGCCATCACATACGACCTGGAGGCATGGGCGGCGGGCAGTGGTGAGTGGCTGGAGGTGAGCTCCATCAGCGATT
>JBJYWW010000249.1:8615-17405 GCA_046259645.1 Anaerolineae bacterium | reverse complement strand
TAGCCTGTGATCAACTACTTCTACGCCAGCGCTCTGGTCAAGCGCTACGTTGACGAGCCTGGGAGCCATGCTGTCGAGAAGCTGCTGGAGAGCGGCAGCGCGGCTACAGCCCGCTACTCGCACGTGGAGATCCTCTCCGCGGCGGCACGTCGCTACCGTGACGGCGACATCACTGCTCCGGATTTCCGCGGCATCAGGGCGGCACTGCGCAGCGACTTCGACGTGCTCGTTGTCGTCGAGCTGACCGCTGAGGTGGTGGCGGAGTCCGAGAGGCTGCTCGTCCGGCACAGCCTGCGCGCCGGCGATGCGCTGCAACTGGCCTCGTGCCTGGTGTTGCAGGAGCGGATGGGGCTTCCCGTAGCATTCGTGGCCTTCGACCAGCGCTGCAACGAGGCTGCCGCTGCCGAGGGTCTGACGCTGCGCGGCGATGACGGCTCTCACCACACCCCAGGTAGCAAACGGTAGCGCGTGCGCTGCGCGTACTCGCGATAGCCGTCGAGCTTGGCGACGAGCGTCTCGTCCTCGAGCTTGGTGCGCACCACTAGCGCGATCCCCACGGCGATGGCGGGGACCAGCGCCCAGGCCGCGTCGAGCAGGATCGGCGACGCGAGGTAGGTCATCAGCGCCCCGACGTAGCCCGGGTGCCGCACCCAGCGGTATGGGCCCCTGGAGACCACCTCGTGACCGCGGTCCGTCTGGATGCGCACCATGCCCGAGAAGAACCGGTTCACGTACATGGCGTAGGTGCCTAGCGCGTAGCCGATCAGGATGATCGCGAGCGCCAGCAGCTTGGCGATGGTGCTGAAGTCGCCCGACCAGCCGTAGCGAGCATCGAGGCCGGCAACGAGCGCGATGGCGCCGAAGCCGAGGCCGACGATCGGTGCGAGCGTTATGTCCCAGGGCTCGGCATCGTCCTGGCGGAGCCCACGCGCGCGCTCGGTGAGCAGGTCGGGATGCGTGCGGGCGACGAGCAACCGGCTGAGGACGAAGCCCACGCTGAACGTCAGGCCGAACGCCCACGCCTCCACCCAACGCCACTGCTGGGAGATCAGCAGCGGCAGGAAGGGCATGACGACCACGACCAGGACGACCAGCAGGACGATCCCCGGCGTGATGGTGCGCACTCGATGGGTCACTGCGCAGCTCCGCGGCGTTCGGGTCGGCACGGACACACCGCCTGACGGACGGTTCCTCGCGGGACGACCGGCACGCGGCCAGGCCGCCGAGTCGGGCGCAGTTTGGCCACGCGCAGGAGGACTGTCAAGACGGCTGGCCACTCGCCGGCCTGGCGCGGCGGCGGCGGGGCGTGCCGTCGCCGCTGGCTCCGGGCGCCGCCGTGAGGTATCGTCCGTGGCCGACGCCAGCGGCGTCCGCTGAGAGGGCAGGCCCGTGGTCGGCCGTGGCCAGGAGCGCGCCGCCAGGAGAGACACCGAAGGCGACTAGGGATGCGCCCAGCCCCACCAGCCAATACATGGCGCGAGCGCTCGATGTGGCGCGAGCGCGCGACCTGGCAGGTCAAGCTGCGGTGGTGGGTCCCGCCGGCGATTGCCGCGACCGTGCTGCTCGGGAGCGCCCTGGGCTTCGACGTCGCCACAGTGCCCATCCTTGGCGTGGCGGTCGCCATCCTCGCTTACAACGTCTTGCTCGCGGCCGCGTTCTCGCGGCTCGATCGGAGCGATCCCCGCGCCACTGAGTTCGAGCGACGCTGCGAGCTCATCCAGGTGTCTCTCGACTACGCCGCGATGTTCTTGCTCGTGGTCTACACCGGTGGCGCATCGAGCCCGCTGATCTGGTTCCTCGCCTTCCACGTCGTCTTCGCCGCGGTGCTGTTCCGGTCGACGATCGCGTGGCTGTTCGCGGCCATCGCCGTCGGCGGCGTCTGGCTCGTCGCGGTCGCCCAGGCCGCGGGCTGGCTGACTCCGGGCGAAATCGCCTTCTCGGGTGAGACGCTGTTCCCGATCGGCCAGCCGATGGCCGTCTTCCTCACACTGCTGGCGTTCACCGTCGCGATGGCGGTCACTGCCACCGTGACCACCGCGATCGTGGCGCGACTGCGCCGGTCGAACACGCGCGCCTACAACGCCGTCGAGACGCTGGTGGAGGAGCGGTCGCAGTACATGCTCCAGATGGCCCACAACACCAGGGCGCCTCTCGCGGCGGCCATCAGCATGCTCGACGTGCTGGTGGACGGCTACGTGGGCGAGCTCGACGAGCGTCAGCGCGAGTACATCGAGCGCGCGAAGGCGCGCCTGAACGCGTTGAACGGCACCCTCGGCGACCTGCTGCAGCTGGCGCTGAGCCGCCAACGCGCCGAGCAAGCCGTGCGCGCGCCGGTGGACGTGCCCGGGCTCGTGGCCGACGTCGTCGCGGTGTTCGAGGATCGTGCGACTGAGGAGGGCGTGCGGCTCGACCTCCAGCCGAGCGAAGCGCCTGCGCCTAGCGCGTCGGGAGCGTTGCGCGCGACCGACGGGCGTGGCACGGTTGTGGGCGACCGCGAGGCCCTGCAGCAGGTCTTCGAGAACCTCGTGTCGAACGCGCTGAAGTACACGCCGCGCGGCGGGGAGGTGCGCGTCGTCGTGGGACCGGAGGATGAAGGGCTGCTTCCCGTGGTCGTGAAGGACACGGGCATCGGGGTTCCGGCCGGCGAGCTGCCGCAGCTCTTCAGTCCGTTCTATCGCGCATCGAACGCGCGCGACTCGGACGTCGCCGGCTCTGGCCTCGGCTTGACGATGGTCAAGGAGACCGTCGAGGCGCACGGCGGGTCCGTCGAGCTGAACAGCGAGGAGGGCGTCGGCACGTTAGTCGCCGTGCGCCTGCCGCTGGCGCCCGGAGCTTGACCGGCTAGCGAGCGCAGCGCCAGGGCAGCCGACGGACGGTACGGGCCGAACGGGCTAGCCCAGCCGCGCCTCCAGCGTCGTCACGAGGGTGGCCACGTCAATCGGCTTCTGGAATACGCCGGCCAGCCCGAGATCCGTGTACGCGACGTTCCCGTACAGCGCATCGCCGACCGAGCTGAGCATGAACACGGGCGCCTCGTTGCCTCGCAGGCGCAGTTCCTTGACGATGCTCGTCCCGGAGTCGACCTCCTCCATCATCAGGTCGACGATGATGAGATCCGGCGTCCGGGCATCGTACTGCCGCAGACCGTCCTCGGCGCTCGCCGCGTCGGCCATCTCGTAGCCGTGCTTCTCGAGCACCAGTCGCAGCGTGTCGCGAACGTCATCGTCGTCGTCGATGACGAGGATCAAGTGCTTGCGGTCTGCCATGGGGCCCCCTCGCCAAGTGCTGCCGCCCGGTCCGCGCTCTCGCCGAGCGAGCGGCTTTCAAGTGCGGTGGTGATGAACTGCGCTGCCGCGGCCAGGTTGCTGGCCGCACGCTGCGATATGTCCTCGCCGAAGTCGTTGAACTCGTAGCCGCGGACCCCGAGGACGAAGCCCTCGGCAGTCGACGCGAAGAGGTCGCGCGCCAGAGCCAGCAGGGCCGCCGGCTCGACCGAGTGGGTCGTGAAGCCGAGCTCGACGCCGTCGCCGGGCTCCACGCGCGTGAAGTAGAACGGCTCGGGCCCGGCGACCGAGGCGTCCAGGAAGACCACCGCGTCGTGCTCGGCGATGGCGGCGGCATCCTCGACACTCAGCTGATAGGCCGCCTCGACGGTCACGCCGGGGACCGCCCGGTGCTCGAGGATCTCGGCCAGAGCCGGGCCAAGGCCGTCGTCCAGCCGGCCGGGATTGCCGTAGCCGATTGCGAGAATCCGGTCCATGCGAGGAATCAAAGCCGTGAATCGCCGCCGCGCCGACTTCGCATTCGCGACGACGATCCTACCGAGCTCGCTCGGCGAGAACGGCGCCGTCGGGTCCCACGAGCTGGACCACCAGCGGCATCTGGCCGAGCGCGTGCGTCGCGCACGACAGGCACGGGTCGTAGGCCCTGATTGCGACCTCGATACGATTTAGCATGCCCTCTGTGATCTCAGGCTGCCCCGTCAGGTGGTCCTCGGCCACCTTCGTCACTGCGGTGTTCATCGCCTCGTTGTTGTTGGTGGTGGAGACTATCAGGTTGGCCATCTCGACCTGGTCGTGCTCGTTGATCCGGTAGTGGTGGAACAGCGTGCCGCGCGGCGCCTCCAGCATGGCAACCGCCTCGTCGCGGCGCTCGCCGAGGGTGACCAAGTCCGTGCCCTGGAGGTCGGGGTCGTGGAGGAGCTCGTCGATCTTCTCCAGCGCGTGCAGCAGCTCGATCATCCGCGCCCAGTGGTAGGCCATCGTGACGTTGTTCGGCTTGCCGTCGGTCACCTCGGCGAAGCGCTGGCGCTCGGCCTCGGCCTCAGGCGTGTCGATGAAGTCGCACGCGTTGACTCGCGCGAGGGGACCGACGCGGTACCAGCCGTCCTCGGGTCCGATCGACCTGATGAACGGGAACTTCATGTACGACCACGATCGAACCTCCTCGGCGATGTAGTCCAGGTAGTCGCCGGCCTTGACGTGGTCGAAGATGGTGTCGCCCTCGCTGTCGATGGCGCGCAGCCCGCCGTCGTAGAGGTCCATGGCGCCGTCCTCGCGCACCAGCGACATGTGGTTCGACGGGAAGGAGCCGAAGTCGGCGATCGACTCGAGGTTGTCGAGGGTGTAGTCGCGCGCCAGCTTCACCGCCCCACGGCCCCACTCCAACATCTGCGACAGCTCGGGCAGGAACGCGTCGCGCTCCGCGATCGACAAGTTCTTGTTGACGCCTCCTGGGATCGCCCCGGTGCCGTGGATCTTCTTGCCGGCCGTCGCCTTGATGATCTCCTGGCCGTACTTGCGCAGCATCACGCCCTGCGTGGCCAGCTCGGGGAACTGGCGGGCAACGCCGACGATGTTCCGGATCTCGGGATCGGCGTCGAAGCCGAACAGCAGGTCGGGAGAGCACAGGTGGAAGAAGTGGAGCGCGTGCGACTGCAGTATCTGGCCGTAGTGCATCAGCCGCCGCACCTTCTCGGCCGTCGGCGTGAGGTTCTCGCCACCGACGATGATGTCCATCGCTTTGGACGCCGCCAGGTGGTGGCTCACCGGGCAAATACCGCACAGTCGCTGCACGAGGACCGGCACCTCCCAGTAGGGCCGGCCCTGGATGAACCGCTCGAAGCCGCGGAACTCGATGATGTGCAGTCGAGCCTGCCTGACCTGCATCTCCTCGTCGAGCAGGATCGTCACCTTGCCGTGGCCCTCGACGCGGGTCACGGCGTCGATCGACACGCGAGTCAGGCTGTCGTCGCCGCCGTTGCCGCTGGGTCGCTGATCGGTCATGTCAGTCGCTCCGTCCAAGTCTGTCACGTCACTAGCCGCGTCGATGGCCCGTCACGGCGCCTTGCGGCAGGTCGACGACGTCAGTCGTACTTGATGAGCTCGTAGGGCAGCTCGACCGGCTCGCCGGCCAGAAGAGCCACGACGGCGGCCCAGATGGTGTCCGCTTGAGGTGGGCACCCGGGCAGGTAGTAGTCGATCTTGACCACCTCGTGGCAGGGATACACGCGGTCGAGCAGCAGGGGGATCTCGACGTCGTTGGGAACCTGGCCCAACGGGTTGTGGACCGACGGCCCATCGAGGTAGGCCTCGTCCAGGCAGTCCTGCAGCGGCACCATGTTCCGTAGCGCGGGGATGCCGCCGTTGATCGCGCAGTCGCCGAGCGAGACGAGCACGTCGCAGTTGTCGCGGAAGGCGTGCAGCACCTTCACGTTCTCCTCGTTGGCGCAGCCGCCCTCGATCAGGCCGACCGCGCAGCGCTCGGTGAAGCGCTTCCGGTCGTTGATCGGCGACGGACCGAACTCGACGAGCTCGATCAGCTCGAGGAGCCGCTCGTCGATGTCGAGTATCGACATGTGGCACCCGAAGCAACCGGCCAGCGAGACGGTAGCCACCTTTGGCTTGTCGCTCATGTCGCCAACTCCGCGTTGGGTGCGGTGACCTCGCCGGTCCCGCCGTCCCCCTCGATGTCGCTGCCGATCGGCTCGTGGTCGTACTCGCGCTGCCCGACGGGCACCGCGAAGGCCCCGCCTCGCTTCAGGATCGCCCCCACCGGGCACACCTCCATCGCCTTGTCGGTGACGGCGGCGTCGGTGCTCCCGAGCCCGTGCTTGCCGTCAACGGCCACGTGCTTGTCCTTGCCGCGGCCGACGAACTGGAACACGTGCTTGCCGTCGAGATCGCGCGACGCGCGGATGCACCGCGCGCAGAGGATGCACCGGTTGTGGTCTATGAAGATGTCCGGGTGAGTGGCGTCGATCTCGCGCACGGGGAACTGGTAAGGGTACTTCGGTGCGGTGATGCCGAATCGGTACGCCAATGCCTGCAGCTCGCAGTTGCCGCTCTTCTCGCAGAACATGCAGAAGTGGTTGCCCTCGACGAACAGCATGTCGATGATGTCGCGGCGCAGCGCCAGCACCTTGTCGCACTCGTTCTCGACGATGATGTCCGGTGCGATAGGCGTGGTGCACGCCGACTGCGGCCGACCGTTGACCAGCACCGTGCACACGCGGCAGCTGCCGTGCGGCAGGAGCTCCGGGTGGTAGCAGAGCCGCGGTATGTAGTGCCCCGCCGCCTCCGCCGCCTCCAGGATGGACTGGCCAAGCCGGCCGGTCACTTCCGCGCCGTCGATTGTGAAGACGACTTGGTCCTTCGAGTCGCTCATGACCCGTCCTCGCTAGAGAAGTGCACTGACTCGCGCCCGGTGATCGCCTCCGACTCCGCCAGCGCGGCGTCGATGTCGAAGCCGGGTTGGCGCAGCTCATCGGGTCGCCGCAGCAGGGCCTCGTAGGCCAGCGGGAACCGCTCGATCGTCGACAGCACGGGGTTCGGCGCCGTCTGCCCGAGGCCGCACCGGCTGGTCGCGATCATCGTCGCCCCCAGCTCGCGCAGGTAGTCGAGGTCGGCCGGCTCTCCGCGGCCGTCGAGAATCCTGTCTATTCGCTCGAGCAGCAGCATCGTGCCGACACGGCACGGAGTGCAGTAGCCGCAGCTCTCGTGCACGAAGAAGCGCGTGAACTCCCTCGCGATCTCCACGACGTCCCGCTCGTCGCTGAACACCATTACGGAACCGCCGGTCGCGAGGTCGTCGTAGCAGATCGCGCGCTCGAAGTCCTCGGGCCCTACCATCACGCCCGCCGCCCCGCCCAGCTGCACGGCCGCGGGGCTCTGGGCCCCGACCTGCTCGAGCAGGTCGCTCAACGTGGCGCCGAACTCGACCTCGTAGACGCCAGGGCGGAAGCAGTCACCCGAGACGGACAGCAGCTTGGTGCCGGTGCTGGCGCTGGTGCCGAAGCCGGAGAACCAGCCGGTGCCTTCCGCCAGTATGCGCGCCGCGCAGCACAGCGTCTCGACGTTGTTGACCACCGACGGCTGATCGAGGTAGCCCTTTTGGGCGGGGAAGGGCGGCCTGTTCTTCGGGTCGCCGCGAGTCCCCTCCATCGAGCTGATGAGGGCCGTCTCCTCGCCGCAGATGTACGCGCCGGCGCCCATCTGTATCCGAATGTCGAAGTCGAAGCCCTTGGCGCCGGCCACGTCGAGGCCGAGCCAACCCTCGCCGCGCATGCGATCGAGCACGTGCAGCAGGAACTGCTCGAGGTACGCGTACTCGTTGCGCAGGTACAGGACACCCTCGGCGGCGCCGATCGCGTAGCCGGCGATGGCCATCCCCTCGAAGATCAGCTCGGGGCGCTCCGTGAGGATCACCCGGTCCTTGAACGTGCCGGGCTCGCCCTCGTCGGCGTTGCAGATCACGAACTTCGTGTCCCCGTCCGCGCCGCGCGTGAACTCCCACTTCAAGCCGGTGGGGAAGCCCGCGCCGCCGCGGCCGCGCAATCGCGACGTCTTGATCGTCTTGATCACCTCGACCGGGCTCATCGCGACCGCGGAGCTCAGCCCGGCACCGGTGCGGTGCTCGCCGAAGATCACCTCGCCCGGCTGCCGCAGGTTGTTGTTGACCATTGCGTGGACCAGGTCGTGGGCGTTGTTGCCGTCGCCGAGGCGTCGCACGAGGCGCCGCGGATCGGCGTGGTGCCTGAGCTGATCAACCATCTCGCGCGCAGTGCTGGCGGTCAGGTGCGTGACGATCACGTCGTTGACGATCGCGGCCGGCGCCTGATCGCTCATCCCGATGCACGCCGTGCGCTGCAGGCCCAGCGCGCCGTCGGGAGTCGTGCCGCCCATCGGCACACCCATCTCGTCGGCCAGCGCCTCGGCCACGCGCTCGGACCCGGCCAGGGTGTCCGGCACGTCGTCGCACAGCCGGATCGTGATCCTGCCGGCCGTGTCGGGTGTGAGGAACGTGTAGAACGACACCAGGCTCTCGACCTCGATGCGCGGTATGACGAGCTCCTCGGCGATGACGTCGATCGAGTCCTCGGACACGCAGCAGAGCCGGCGTTGAACCTCGCGGGCGATGGTCAGCAGCTGCCCCGGGTCGTTGCCGCTCGAGCGGCAGATCTCGCGCACGACGGAGTCGTTGTCGGTGCTCATCGCGTACCTTTCGCGGGATGTGTCCCGTTCGGCCGAGCCGCGCTGTCGCCGTCAACATCGCGTGTCTCGACGAAGCGCTCGGGACACCGTGGGCGGTGAGGGGCGGCGCGACCGCTCGGCGCGACCGCTCGGCGTGGCCGCCCGGCGCGACCGCTCGGCGCGGCCGCTCGGCGCGATCAGGCCTGCGCCAAAGGTATACGGCCATGGCCGCCCCGCGCAATGATTCAGGACAGGTGAGTGAAAGACGGCTTGCCGTGGCTGGACGGCTTGTTGGTGGCGGCACGGCGCCGCTATAGAA
>JBJYWW010000249.1:0-8515 GCA_046259645.1 Anaerolineae bacterium | reverse complement strand
GACGGCTTGCCGTGGCTGGACGGCTTGTTGGTGGCGGCACGGCGCCGCTATAGAATTTCCGTGCCCCGTCATGAGCCGCCGGGAGCGCCGGCGGCAGGGGGCATCGCCCGGCGATGCGTGCGGCACGTCAAGCGCACTGACCAGCGCGGCAGCGCTGGAGGGTCACGCGCGGCATGCGTCGGCCGGTTGTTTTTGCCCGACTGACTCCGTTTCGCCGAAGGACGACGACACCATGCCCGTGCCCTGGCTCCTGGCTACCGACATCGACAACACGCTCACTGGCGACCCCGACGCGCTGCGCGGCCTGGCGGCCAAGCTGAGCGAGCTCCGGTGGGATGGCCGTCTGGCGCTGTTCCTCGTCACCGGCCGTCGACTCGACCAAGTCATACCGGGCTTCGCCGACGAGCACATCCCAGTGCCCGACGCCGTGATCTCCCAGGTGGGCACCGAGGTGTTCCTGCCCCCGTTCGCCGACGGCTCGCCGCCCCTCGGGGAATGGGACGCACTGTTGCACCGCGCGTACTCGCGCGGGAGGGCGGAGTCGTTCCTGGAGGGCATCGCGGGCCTCGCGATGCAGCCTGCCATGTTCAACACGCCACTGAAGGTCAGCTGCTACCTTGACGGCGCGCCGGACCCCGACGCCGCCGCCCAAGTGATCCGCGACCGAGTCGCTGCGGCGCCGGACGGCGCGGGGTACCAGGTCGTGTGGTCCAGCGGTCGCGACCTCGACGTCATCCCCGCCGCCGCCGGGAAGGGCAAGGCGATCAGGTTCCTGATCGACCACCTCGGACTGGCGCCGCGACAGGTGGTGGTGGCCGGGGACAGCGGCAACGACCGCACCATGTTCGACGAGTTCGGCTGCGGAGTCGTGGTCGCCAACGCCCAGCCGGAGCTGGCGGCCATGCGCGACGAGGAGTCGGCGCGCGACATCTACTTCGCTGACGGGCGCTACGCCGCGGGAGTCGCCGAGGGCCTAGCGCACTACGGCCTGCTCTGATGAGCGGGCGGCCGGTCGCCTTGGCCGAGCCGCGCAACCCATATCACGAGAACACGAGGATACGCACATGCCCGACGTGTCGCACGACGAGCTGCACGACGCGTTCATCGCGTCGGACCGGCCGCACATCCTGCAGATCACGAACCACGGGATCCACCAGTGGGACGTGATCCCGGGCTTGCCGGACACCGGCGGCCAGAACGTGTTCGTCAACCACTTGAGCGACACCCTGGCCCAGCTGGGCTATCGGGTGACGATCGTGAACCGGGGTGGCTTCGATCACCCGACTACCGGCGAGAAGCGCTCGGGCCTGCACTACCGCGACGCCAGCCAGCGAATCCTCTACATCGAGGATGGCGTCAACGAGTTCGTGCGCAAGGAGGACATGGACGAGCACACGCCGGCGCTGGCGGCCTTCCTCCTCCAGCGGCTGCAGGCCGAGGGCACGCCGATTGACCTGATCATCTCGCACTACTGGGACGGCGCTAAGGTGGGGGTGCTGCTGAACCGGAGCCTGGCGCAGCGCGTGCCGCACGTCTGGGTGCCGCACTCGCTCGGTGCCGTGAAGAAGCTCAACATGAGCCCCGACACATGGGATCACCTGCGGATCGACGAGCGGATTGCCGTCGAGAAGGAGTTGATCAAGGACCTCGACGGCATCGCGGCCACGTCATCGCGCATCCGGCAGTCGCTCGCCGACGACTACGGCTACGAGAGCCACCTCTTCCTCCCACCGTGCGTCGACCCCGAGAGGTTCCACGCGCACGACCTGCCCGCCGACCACGACATCTGGCGGTTCCTGGCGGACATGACCGGGCTTGGCCCGGAGGAGGTCCGCGACAGCAAGATCGTCACGGAGATCAGCCGCACCGACACCACCAAGCGCAAGGACGTGCTGATCAACGCCTTCGCCGAGGCATACCGCCAGAACCCGGATGCGCTGCTGGTCGTAGCGATCGACGACACGGAGGCCGAGCTCGCGGCCGCGCTGAAGGCGCTGATTCGCGATCTCGGAATCGAGTCGCGCACCGCCGCGGTCGGGAACGTGTGGGACCGGCTGCCGGACCTGTACGCCGCGACGGCTGTCTACGTCTCGCCGTCGGTGATGGAGGGCTTCGGCATGGCGGTGCAGGAGGCGGCGGCCACGAAGGTGCCTGTCGTGTCGAGTGATCTCGTGCCGTTCGTCACGGAGTACCTGCTCGGTGACGAGGTGCGCGAGGTCGAGTTCGGCGGCGACACCGGGCGCCCAATGCTGGAGGGCGAGGGCGCGATCGTTGTGCCCGCCGACGACGTGCCCGGGTTCGCCAAGGCGTTGGAGACGCTGCTGGCCGACGATTCCAGACGGGCGGCCATGGGGGACCGCGCGTACGACATCACCATCCCGCACTTCACCTGGCGGGGCATGACCGAGCGCTTCCTCGAGGCGGTCGGCGCCATAGGCAGGTAGGCGGTGACGAGCAACAGGCTATCGCCGTCGGCCCTCCGCACCGTCGTGCAGGTCGACAGCCTGGACGACCTCACGGCGCGGCGATTGGTCGAGCTCTTCCGCGGCGAGGAGTCCTTGCAACCGAACGCCCCCGACGGGTTGTGTCAGGTCGATCCGCGCGACGGCGCCGTGATCACGTACAACTCGGCTCGGGCGCGTCGGCCGCACGACTATGGCAAGAGGGCGGACATCGGGCTCCCGAACGCCGAAGCGTACTGCCCGATCTGCGATGGGAAGACGACCGGCGCGATAGACGTCGCGCCGCTGAGCGACGGCTTCACGTTCATCAACAAGAACATGTTCCCCGTGCTCTACCTCGAGGGCGACGTCGCGGCGGGCGCACCGCCGACCGACCCGACGGCCGGCAGTCCAATAGGCGGGCTTCACCTGCTGCAGTGGACGTCGACGGTGCACGCCCACGACTTCCACAACATGCCGCTGGCCGACGTCGAGATCGTCCTGCGCCGGCTGGCGCGGCTCGAAGGCCTGCTGCTCGGCGGGGCGGAGACCATCCTCGGGCGCCCCGGTCCGGCCTACGTCCTGGTCATCAAGAACTACGGCCCCCTGGTCGGGGGGTCGCTGGCGCACGGTCACCAGCAGATCGCTCTCAGCAGCGTGATGCCCCGCCGCATGGCGGACAACGCGCGGTTCGAGGAGCAGCACTGCGAGCCGTTCGCGGCGTTCATGCTGCGCGAGAACCCCGCCGAGCTCACCGTGCGGGACTACGGCGCCGCGCGACTGGTCGTGCCCTACTTCATGCGTCGACCGTATGATATGATGCTCCTCGCGCGCGACACGAGCCGCCGCTACCTGAGCGAGCTGGACGACGCCGAGATCGGCGCCCTGGCGGCCGCCTGGCAGGATGCGACGCGCGCCGTGCTGGACGTCATGCCGCGCATCGGCAGGCAGCCGGCGTACAACGTGACCGTCAGCAACGGCCCGGGCGCGGGGCTCTACGTCGAGTTCCTGCCGTACACGCAGGAGACTGGCGGTCTCGAGCACCTCGGCCTGTGGGCGTGTCAGAACAACCCGGCTGACGTGGCGCGGGACCTGCGCGCCACTATCGCCAAGTGGCGCGACGGGGAGCCGTCGTAGGCGTTGGCCTCGGGCGCCTCGTGACCGGAGCGGCGCTGAGCCGGCGGCCTGGCCGCGCGCAGCCAGCCGTCGTGCAGGAACGTGCGGCGCGGCAAGCCAGCGGAAGACCGACCAAACAGGAGCGATCGTGGATCCCCTCGGGCACAACGCTAACTCGATCCTCGTGATCTCCCTGCATGGTTACGTAGGCGCCGAGCCGGAGCTCGGCAAGCCCGACACCGGTGGCCAGGTCGTCTACGTGCTCGAGCTGGCGAAGCGGTTCAGTCGCCTCGGGCGCCGCGTCGATCTTGTCACGCGGCGGTTCGAGGGCCAGCCGGAGGTCGACGTGGTCAACGACAACTTCCGCGTCTGGCGGATACCGTTCGGCGGCCCCGACTTCGTGCGCAAGGAAGACATGCACGACCACTTGGGCGACTTCGTCACCAACTTCCTAGCCGCCGCGCGGGCGCAGGGCCAGCAGTACGACGTGGTCTACTCGCACTACTGGGACGCCGGCCTCGCCGGCCAGAAGATCGCGGAGGAGCTCGGCATCCCGCACGTGCACACCCCGCACTCGTTGGGCTGGTGGAAGCGCGAGAACATGGCCAGCGACATGGACGCCGCCGAGATGGAGGAGAAGTACCGCTTCGAGGAGAGGATTCGCGCCGAGTTCCTCGTCTACCAGACGTGTGACCACGTGATCGCGACGACCGTGCCGCAGGTGGAGGTCCTAACCGACGAGTACGACGTCCTCGAGCGCCACATCACCGTGATTCCGCCCGGCATGGACGAGGCCCGCTTCTCGCCGGTTCGCCAGGACGACCGCAAGCGAATCCGCGAGCGGCTCGGCATGCGGCAAAACGACGTGCTGGCGCTCGGGCGCATGGCCCAGAACAAGGGCTACGACCTGCTGTTCAGGGCGCTGCCGACGCTCTTCGAGCTAGTGCCGGACGCACGCCTGGTGGCGGCGTTCGGCGGCGAGGACTCGGAGCGCGACGAGCAGAAGCTGGTCGAGCTCCGCGAGTTGGCCGACGAGCTGGGCATCAACGAAAGGATCGAGTGGCGGCAGTACGTCCCGGACGAGGAGTTGGCGGACCACTACCGCGCGGCGTCGGTGTTCGCGCTGCCCTCGCGCTACGAGCCGTTCGGGATGGTGGCCATCGAGGCCATGGCGTGCGGCACGCCGACAGTGCTGACGGTTCACGGCGGGCTGTTCGACGTCATCGACTTCGGCAACCAGGCGATGTTCGCCGACCCGTTCCGCCCGGTCGAGTTCGGGACGATGATGGCGATCCCCATGCTGTACCCGGAGCTCTCGCACGAGCTGTCGGTGCAGGGCGCGCGCTTCGCCCGCCGCAACTTCGGCTGGACCGGTATCGCGAAGCAGGTGCTGGGCATCTTCGATGGCGTGCGGAGGGGGGCCGAGGCGGCCTAGCGCCTTGGTTCCGGGTCGGCGCCGTACTGGGCCGCCGTCCAGTCGCCGCGCCGAAGAGAGGCGGTTTAGGGCCTCAGGCTGGCGCTGTGTCGCGGTAGCGCGCGCGAATCGTCGGGATCAGGTAGTCGTCGAACGCGCCCTGCAGGTCGTAGACCGGATCGAGCCCCCAATCGCGCCTCGCGGCCGAGTCGTCGACGTCCGCCGGCCACGTGTCGACCACGGCTTGGCGCGCGTGGTCTACGTCGTAGCCTATCTGGGCGTCGGGGAACGCGTCGAGCACCAGTGACCGGATCTCGGCGGCGGACGGGTTGAACGCGGTGATCGCGTAGACCGGCTGGGACAGGGCCTCACGCCGCGCCTCGGCCAGCTGCACCAGCGCCGCCACCCCATCCGGCATCGCCATGAACGGTATGCGGGTGTCCGGCCGCACGAAGCAGTCGTACGGCTCGCCGCGCGCCGCCGCATGGATCATCTCGGGCGCATAGTCGCTGGTGCCGCCGGTGGGCATGGTCACGGCGCTGATCAGGCCGGGGAACCTGATCGAGCGGAAGTCGACCCACCGCGTGGGCGGCGTCTCGGCCAGCTGCTTGTAGTGCTGGGCGTAGTACGCCCCCAGCTGCTCGCAGTAGAGCTTGTTGCAGCCGTACATGGTGGCCGGGTTGAGCCACTCACCCTCCTTGACCCTGCCCGCCGCGGCCTTGGCCGCGAGACTCGGCAAGCCGTGGGCCGCGATCGAGCTCGGGTACAGGAACCGCAGCTCGTGGCCGTGACGCTCACCGGCTTGCTGGCTAAGCTCGAGCAGCTTCAGGGTGCCCTCGACGTTCACCTCGTGCGCGAGCAGCGGCATGCGCCCGGCGGTGGTCGACAACAGTGCCGCCAGATGGTAGACCGCATGCAGGTCGTGCTCGTCGAACACGCGCGCCAGGAGGTCGTCATCGACGACGGAACCTGAGTAGTGCTCGGCGACCAGCGGCGCCAAGTCATCGTCCAGCGGCTGGAGGTCAAGGGTGACAACGATCACGTCGGCCTGGTCCGCGAGGTAGTGGACTAGCCCGTGGCCGATCTCTCCGGCGGCGCCCGTGATGAGAACAGCTCGGTCTGGCACGGCGGGTGCGCTCCTTGGCGGCCGCGGGCGTCGTGGCGTGCGGCCGGCGATGAATGGCCCCGGGCGGGAACGGGTGTCGTAAGGACGCCCGGCGGACGCCGCAATTGTGCCAAAGCCGGCCAGCGCGTTCAACCTCGTCGCACCGCCCTGCAGATGCTATCGTCCGACCGCGGCCGGAGCCGCATCGCGCTGTTGGGGCACTGGCGACGGGCCCCACGACACACTGCAAGGAGCACCAGAGGTGAGCACGAACGGCGGGCACGACATGTCGGGAGAGGCGTACGACATCGACACCAAGGCCATCCACGCCGGGCAGGCCCCGGACCCGGTCTACGGGGCGGTCGCACCGCCGATATACCAGACGTCCACCTTCGCGTTCGCCTCGCCCGAGCAGGGCGCGCGGCGCTTCGCCGGCCAGGAGGACGGCTACATCTACACCCGCATTGGCAACCCGACGAATCGGATGCTCGAGGACTGTGTCACGGCCCTCGAGGGCGGCTACGCCGGCATGGCGACAGCCAGCGGCATGGCCGCCATCTCGACCACGCTCCTCGGGCTTCTGCGGGCGGGCGATCACCTGATCTGCACCGACACCGTGTATGGCCCGACGAGGCTGCTGGCGGAGAACGACCTCGGGCCGCTCGGCATCGAGTCGTCGTTCGTCGACACGGCAGACCTCGCTGCCGTCGAGGCCGCCGTGAGGCCTGAGACGCGGGTGCTGCTCGTCGAGACGCCGGCCAACCCCACGCTGAAGGTGACCGACTTGGCGGGCTGTGCCGAGATAGCCGACAGGCACGGGCTCGACCTCGTGGTCGACAACACGTTCGCGTCGCCGATCCTGCAGCGGCCGCTCGAGACGGGCGCGCGGGTCGTCGTGCACAGCACCACCAAGTTCCTCAACGGCCACTCGGATGTCGTGGGCGGGCTCATCGTCGCCGGCGACGAGGACGTCTACATACGGATCCGGGGCAAGCTGACCGCCTTCGGCGCCACGATGGACCCGCATCAGGCGTGGCTCGTGCTGCGCGGCGTGAAGACGCTGGCGCTGCGCGTGAGGGCCGCTCAGGCCAACGCTCAGAGCCTGGCCGCGTTGCTCGAGGGCCATCCGGCCGTTGAGCGCGTCTTCTATCCGGGGCTCGGGTCGCACGCCCAGCACGAGTTGGCCGGGCGCCAGATGGATGGTCCGGGCGCCATGATCGCCTTCGAGCTGCAAGGCGGCTACGAGGCGGGCGTCGAGATGATGAAGCGCGTGAACCTGCTGACGCTCGCCGTGTCGCTGGGTGGTGTGGAGTCGCTGATCGAGCACCCGGCGTCGATGACGCACGCGGGCGTCAGCCCGGACGAACGGGCCAAGGCCGGGATCACCGAAGGGCTCGTGCGCTTGGCCGTGGGCTGCGAGTCGCTCGGCGACCTCGAGCGCGAGCTGCTCACGGCGCTAGGCTCCGACTAGAGCGAGTCAGCGACGGCCGCCAGCCGCGACCACTCCTCCAGCGACAGCGTCTGCGCCCGGCGACGCGGGTCGATGCCCGCCGACTCCAGCAGCGCCGCCGCCGCCGCGGTGTCCAGACCCAGCCCCGCCGCGAGGCTGTTGCGCAGCTGCTTGCGCTTCTGACCGAAGCCGGCGCGCACCAAGCGGAAGAACAGCTTGGTGTCGCGGACGTCGACCGGCAGCGCACTGTGGGTGTCGAGGCTCAGGACCGCCGAGTCCACCTTCGGCCGAGGATGGAATGCGCCGGCGGGCACCGTCGTCACCAGCGACGGCGTGGCGTAGAACTGCACGGCGACGGCCAGGATGCTCATGTCGCCGGGCGTGGCGAGGATGCGGTCGGCGACCTCGCGCTGCAGCATCAGCACCGACCTCTCCGGCTTGACGGGCGCCTCGAGCAGGTGCCGTATGGCGGCTGACGTTATGTTGTAGGGCAGGTTGGCCACGACCTTGTAGCCGGGCTCGATCCGCTCGGGCGCGGGCGGCGCCCCGATCAGCGCTGCCGGATCCACCTTCAGCACGTCCGCCGCGACGACCTCCACGTTCTTGTGCTGGCGCAGAGTCTCGCCTAGGATCCGGCGCATGCCTGGGTCGATCTCGACGGCGACGACTCGCCCCGCGCGGCGCGCCAGCGCATCGGTGAGGACGCCAAGGCCCGGCCCCACCTCCAGCACCACGTTGCTCGGGCCCAGCTCCGCCGCGCCGACTATGCGCGCCAGATGTGAGCGACTGACAAGGAAGTGCTGCCCGAGGCCCTTGCGCGGCCGGACGCCGAATCGCTTCAGTAACTCGCTCGGGCGCCCGAGCTCGAACTGCGACGGCGAAGTTGGCCCGGACATGGCCTAAGGTAGGACCCAGCGGATGTTGTCGGGATCGGGCAGGGGCTCGACGTGATACACGTCCAGCCATTGGTGCCACGGTTCGTAGTCGTC
>JBJYWW010000248.1:0-15149 GCA_046259645.1 Anaerolineae bacterium | reverse complement strand
GCAGCACCGCTATCGCGTCGATCGAGATGTGTATGGTGAGGCCGTCCCCTTCCCTCGGCACCAGCCGCTCCAACACCCCGCGGTCGGCCAGGGACCAGAGGTACAGCGCGGTCCCGAGCAGCCAGGCGGTCAGCCCGATGGTCGTGAGCGAGTTGGCTGGGCGCCCGGGTAGCCCGTAGTCGAGGAGCGCGAGGAAGCCGCCTTCGGGTCCCGAGACGTACTGGCCGACGATAGCCACCAGCGCCACCAGCGCCAGGCCGATGCCGAGGGCGCGCCAGCGCCGCCTGTCCATCGGCGGCCCGGGCACGACCGGCATCGGGCTCCTGTCCACCGGGGCGTCGTCGGCGATCGCGGCCCACGTCCACAGGACCACGCCGGCGAGGCCCAGCAGCCCGAAGATGATCCGGTCGACGCTGGTGAGCTGGGTGATCCACGCGAGGCTCTCCCAGCCGAACGGCGCAGTCGCGTCGATGCCGGCTTGCCACTGCACGACGAGCAGCAGGCCGACGGCGCCCGCCAGCGCCCGCCAGAACGGGACAGGCGCCGTTTCAACGCGGATGGCTGGGACTAGACTGCGTACGCGCTGGGTCATCATCTGATCCTGACTACCGGACCGGCGGCGCAGTATACCGTCGAGCCCGAGCGGGCACAACGGATGATCCACTTCAGGCCGCTGTTGCGGCCCGGCGACGCGGCGCGGCCCCGAGTGGGCCACGAGCCTCCCCGAGCGGCCGTTGCAGTCGTGCCCTAGGTCTCTGCGGCTGCCCCCTGCAGCCCCTGGCCCAACTCGCGCCGCGACAGCCCGAGGCTCCACAGCGACCAGACGCCAAGGGCGATTAGGAGCACGATCGTAAGCCCGTGAATCACGATCGCGTACGCCAGCGCGGTCTCCTTCGGCAGCCCGGCGTAGCGCCCCAGCGCCAGCACGACGGCTGAATGGAACACACCGACGTAGCCGGGCGAAGAGGGTAGGACCGCGAACACGGCCGTAGCCCCCAGGGTGAACACCGCCGCGGCAAACGGCAGGCCAAGCGCGAACGCTAGCATCACGGACCAGTGCACCAGAGCGCCGAGCAGCCATATGGCCAGCGTCCAGGCAGCAACCAGCACGGCGATGTTCGGCTGCCGCAGCGGAGCGAAGCCCGCCGCGAATCCGGCGATCAACCGGCTGGCGCGGTCGGCCACCGAGTCGGGCACGCCCAGCCGGGCCAGCGCCGCGCTTGCGCTGCGGCCTGCCGGCGAGCCCAAGTACGAGACAAGCACCATCGCTGCGTACACGAGCACGACCATCGCCAGGGCCATCGCGCTGAGCGCCCGTGGGTCCGACCACGGACCGTTGCCGAGCTCATCCGTCAGGAGGTCGGACGCGTGGCGCGGAACGAACACCGCCATCAGCGCGGCGATCATGAGGAAGTCCACGGCGCGCTCGGCCATCACCGTCGCGAGGGCCTCCGCGCCGCCAGCCGGGGTCCGCGTCTCGATAAGCCAGACGCGCACCGGATCGCCCAGGCGCAGCGGGAGCACGGCGCTCACCATGTAACCGATGGACAGGATCTCGAAGGACGATCGCATGTCGGGTCGCGGTCCGTCGCCGAATAGCGCCCGCCATCGCGCGGCGCGCGCCACCTGGCCGACCACGGTGATGATGGCCGCAGGGATCAACCAGACATAGTCGGCGCCCGACAGCGCGTCGACCAACTCGGACCATTCGACGCCTCGCGCCGCGAAGTACACGGCTATCAGGCTGACGACGATCCCGAGCCACACGCGGGGACTGCGCAGGGCATCTCTCATGCGGGCGCCCGAGCGGCGCTTCCCGCGCCTTCGACTTCGGCCCCCCCGGGCCGCTGTCGCTCGCAGCGCCCTGTTGCAGCCGCGTCACACGGGTCTGCGTCGCCGGCCGGACGCGTCACTCGGGGCGGCGCGCTTTCAGGAGGACGTTGACGAACGTGTCCCGCTCGGCCACGCGCGGCTCGTCGTTCAGCCGATCGAACGCGCGCAGGACCGACACGCCGAGGTTGATCGGATTGAGCGGGCTGCCCGTGTTCGCCTCACCACTGAACCGGTCCGCGCTGCTGCGCAGGCTGTCCGGCAGCATGTCGTTCTCGAGCAGCGGCTTGCCGATGCCGTACACCAGGAAGTGGATGAAGGGGAAGCTGTAGTGCGTGGCCTCCTCGACCAGCTCCACGTCGAAACCGGCGTCGGCCACCAGGCTCGCGAGCTCCTCCGGATCGTACAATCGCTCGTGCCCCGACCAGATGCCGACCAACGGGCCGTCTCGGAACGGCGCGCCGCCGAGTGCCGTCCACGTCCTGTTGATGGGGTCCCAGAGGAACGGGTAGCGCGCGTGCGGCACGGATATGGCCAGGACGCCGCCGGGCCGCAACACGCGGTGGATCTCGCGCAGCGCCCTGCCGTCGTCCTCGAGGTGCTCGAGGACCTCCGTGAGCAGCACCTTGTCCACGGACTCGTCGGCTAGCGCCATTCGGTGTATGTCGCCCTGGACCAGCGTAGCGTCGACGTCCTCGGAGCGCGCCCAGTTGAGCCTGTCGACGTCGCCGTCCAGTCCGAGAAGCTCAAGGTCGCGGAGCTTCGACATGGCCATGAGGTAGAAGCCCATGCCGCAGCCGCAGTCCAGCACGCGGTCGCCGTCCTCGAGCTCCAGGTAGTCGAGCAGGATTCGTGCGCGGCGCCTGTAGGCCATGTCCGCCTCGTTGCGCAGCACGCCGTCGAGGACCTCGTGGTCGCGCCACGTCAGCGACGAATCTAGGCCCGCACCCTCACGGTACCGAACGACGTCCGCGCCGGCACAGAATCGGTCAGTGGCGTCGTCCGTTCCGGCGACGCCCGCGGAGCCCGCGTCGCCGCCTGCCGCCGACGAGCCGCCGGGCCGGCCCTTCACGAACGCCGCCCCGTATAGCTCGTCGAGCTCCGCCGGACGGCCGCCCTCGCGCAGTGCCTTCGACGCGTGGCGCCGCGTGATGGCCTTTCCCAGCGCCTCCTCGTACTTGTCGAGGGTATCGTCGTAATCGAAGACCTCCCTCACCTTCTCGCGCGTGGGCTCGTACTTCTCTGGATGCTCCAGCACCTCGATGATCCCGTCGGCGAGCGCCCGCGGATTGCGCGGCTCCACCAGGACGCCGAAGCCGGTCTCTTGGACTACGACGCGCGCGCCGGGGATGTCGCTCGCGACAACCGGCGTGCCACACAGCATCGACTCGACCTGGGTCAAGGCGAACATGTCGGTGCGGCTCGGCAGCGTGAACACGTCGCACATGCCATAGAAGTTCGCCATCTGCTGCGGGTCTTGCAGCAGCCCGAGGAACGTGATGTGCTCGCTCTGCGCTTCAATCAAGGGCAGGCACCTGTCGTACGTGTCCTCGTACGCTATGTGACGCTCGCCCGCGAAGACCAGGTGCGCCTCTGGGATCTCGTCCCGGATCAGCGGCAGGGCGCGCAGCAGGTAGTCGAAGCCCTTCTCGTCGACCCACCGCCCGGCGAAGCCGATCAGCGACTTGTCCTTCAGGCCGAGCTCCTCTATCCACTCGGCCATGCCGTCCTCGTCGGGCGCCACGATCTCAACCGGCGGATAGATCGTGCTCAGCTTCGGCAGGAAGCGGCTCAGCAGCCTCGAGTTGCGGGCGTAGTCCATGCTGTAGGAGGTCACGCCGTCGGCTAGCCGCGCGGCGTTCGCCAGGACCCGGAAGGCGGCGCGTTGCAGCAGCTGGTTCCGCGCCCCCGGCGGCATCACGACGTCGCCGTGGTGGGTCATTAGCAAGGGCGTGCCGTGGACTCGACACAACACTGCCACCACGAGCGCTTCGGGTAGCGGGGTGTGGATCTGCACCACGTCCGCCTCGGCAATCAGGCGCGACGCGACCCGCGGAAAGCCCGGGGCGACCATGCCGCGGCTGAACCGCCCGGCGGTCGGCAGGCGCACGATCCGCACGCCGTTGACGGTCTCCTCGAGCGGCAGGCTGGGATCGTGTTGGGCGGTGAGGACCGTGACCTCGTGCCCGCGCTCGGCAAGGCCCTCCGCGACGCGCACGGCGTGGGCGGTCAGCCCCGTCCAGTGCGGGAAGTAGTACGTCAGAACGGTGAGGATCTTCACGCGCATATTGTATTGGCCGGCCCCGAGGCACACAAGAACTACGGAGCGATTTGGCCTCCTCGTCAAGCCATGGACCGCGCCGCCGCCGCGTGTCATAATCGACCAGCGCGCGCCGCGTGATAGCGTGGGGGCGGCTGTGCGCCGCGACCCGGCTACCAGGCCCGACTATGTCAGAGACACTCTCGGAGATCATCAAGCTCGTCGCCTACATCGGCCTGATGCTGGGCCTCGTGGGGACGGTGGCTCCCGTCCTGCCCGGACCGCCGATCGTGTGGCTCAGCGCGGTGCTGTGGGCCTGGGCCGACGGCTTCGACCGCGTCGGGTGGCCAACGCTGCTTATCATGGCGATCCTGATGATTCTCGCCTCCATCATCGACATCGTGCTGTCGACGTGGTTTGGCAAGCGCACGGGCGCATCGTGGAAGAGCCTCGCCATCGCCGGCGTCGCGGCGGTAGCTGGATTCCTGGCCTTCAGCTTGCCCGGCGCGCTCGTAGGAGCGGCGGTGGGCGTGTTCGCTGCCGAGACGCTGCGACTCGGCGGTGACGTTCGCGGCGCCCTACGTACGAGCAGCGGCGTGGCGATCGGCTATGTGGCGGCGCTCGCGGCGCAGCTCGTGTTGGTGCTCGCGATGCTGCTCGTCTTCACCGTGCAGGCGTTCGGGCCCGGCTGACGCCGCCGCCTTCCAGCTGCCGGACTGTCGGACCGGCCCGCCGACCCGGGCTGTCAGCGCGGGCCTGCCAACCCGGCCCGCTAGCCTGGGCTGTCGGCGCGGGCCGTCACTCCGGTTCTTCGTCGCCCCGCCCCCTGAGCCCGCCCAGGAACCCGCGCGTGCCGGCGGCGGCCACCCGCCCGCGCACCAGCAAACGGCGCCGCAGCTCGCCGACGTCCTCCAGCCTGCGCCGCAGATGGTCGCCAGGCAAGGTCTCGTACAGCTCGATCAGCACGCCGTACGACGACCGCGGATGAACGAAGGCAATGCGCCGGCCGCCCGTGCCGACGTACGGCTCGTCGTCGATCAGCTCGACGTCGTGCGCGCGTAGCCGTGCCATGGCGGCGTCGAGGTCGTCCACCTCGAGGCAAATGTGGTGCTGGCCCGGGCCGCGCTTGTCCAGGAACCTGGCGACACCGGAGCCCTTGTCCACCGGCTCGATCAGCTCCAGCTCGCTGTCGCCGACCGGCATGAACGCCACGACGACGCCCTGCCCCTCCTCAATGTCGGTGGTGGTGACCTCGAGCCCGAGAGCGTCCCGGTAGAACGTCAGCGCCTCATCGATGTCCTCGACGGCGATCGCCACGTGGTCGATCCGCGTCACCTTCATGGCTTGGCTCCTAGCCGCCCGGCAGGTGCTCGCCGAACACGGCGCGCAGGACGTCGCAGATCTCGCCGACGGTGGCGTAGGACTCCACGGCCTCGATGACCGCCGGCATCAGGTTCGCGCCGCCGCCGGCCTCGTGCCGAAGACGGGCGAGGGAGCGCTCAACGCGGGCCGCATCGCGGCTTGCCCTGAGCTCGGACAGCTGGCCGCGCCGCATGGCCTCCAGCCGCGGATCGATGCTCAGGATCTCCTGCTCCTCGCCGTCGTCCTCCACGTAGGCGTTGACGCCGACGGTGATCCGCTCGCCGCTCTCCAGCGCCTTCTGTGCCGCGTACGCGCTGTCGGCGATGCGCGCCGCCATCCACCCGCTCTCGACGGCGGCCAGCGCGCCGCCCATGGCGTCGATCTGCTCGATGATCGCGGTCGCCTGTCGCTCGATCTCGCTCGTGAGCGCCTCGACCGTGTAGCTGCCGGCCAGCGGATCGACCACGTCGGCGACGCCGCTCTCGTGCGCGAGGATCTGCTGCGTGCGCAGCGCCAACGTGACCGACGACTCGGTTGGCAGCCCGAGCGCCTCGTCCATCGCATTGGTGTGCAGGCTCTGCGTGCCCCCGAGAACGGCGGCCAGCGCCTGCACGGCAACACGCACCACGTTGTTCATCGGCTGCTGGGCCGTCAACGCCACGCCGGCCGTCTGCGTGTGGAAGCGCAGCATCATCGAGCGCTCGTCGCGCGCGCCGAACCTGTCGCGGGCGATCCGCGCCCACATCCGCCGCGCGGCACGGAACTTGGCCACCTCCTCGAGCAGGTTGTTCTGCCCGGCGAAGAAGAACGACAGGCGCGGCATGAAGTCGTCCGGATCGAGCCCGCGGTGGATGGCGTCGGCTACGTATTGCACCCCGTTGGCCAGCGTGAACGCCACTTCCTGCGGCGCGGTCGCGCCAGCCTCGCGGATGTGGTAGCCCGAAATCGAGATCGGGTGCCACCGCGGAGCCTCGCGCGCGCAATAGTCGACGACATCGGTGATCAAGCGCAGGGACGGCCCGGGCGGGAAGATGTAGGTGCCGCGAGCCACATACTCCTTCAGGATGTCGTTCTGGGTCGTGCCGGCAAGGCGCCGGGGCGACACCCCCTGCCGCCGGGCGAGCGCGACGTACATTGCGAGGAGCACCGGCGCCGTGGCGTTGATGGTCATCGACGTCGACACCTGGTCGAGGGGGATGCCCTCGAACAGCCGCTCCATGTCGGCTAGCGACGCGATCGACACGCCGACGCGGCCCACCTCGCCCGCGGACAACGCGTGATCCGGGTCGTAGCCGATCTGCGTCGGCAGATCGAACGCCACCGACAAGCCGGTCTGGCCCTGCTCCAGCAGATAGCGGTACCGGGCGTTGGACGCCTCGGCGGACGCGTAGCCGGCGTACTGCCGCATCGTCCACAGCCGGCCCCGGTACATCGTGGGGTAGATGCCCCGCGTGAACGGCTCCGATCCGGGGAAGCCGATGTCGCTGAGGTAGTCGATCCCGGCGGTCGTTACCGGCGTGTCGAGGTCGCCGAGCGGCAATCCCGAGTCCGTCGAGAAGTCCTCGCGCCGCGGCGGCAGCCGGTCGACGAAGGGCGCGAGCACCTCCCGGCGCCACCGGGCCAAGCCGGTCAGCAGCGCGCGCCACTGGGGTGTCGCCCCGCCGGGCGCTTCAGGCTCGTTCGTGTCGTTGACCACCAGCGCTGCTCAGTGCCCGAGCAGCGCGACCGAGCGGTCGCGGGCGTGCCACCGGAGCCGCACGCGGCCGAAGGGCGCCAGGGCCGACCGCGCCTCGTCGAACAGCGGCCACAGGTTGCGCGCCTTGACCTTCCACTCGCCCTTCAGCTGGCTGATGACGAGCTTGCTGTCGCCGAGTATCTCCACCGTCACGCGTGACGGGTCGCCCACCTGCTCCGACAGGTCCACCAGCGCTGCGATGAGCGACATGTACTCGGCCTCGTTGTTGGTGACGTTCGAGCCGAACTCCAGCCTCACGGGCGGTCCCCATGGCCCGCCGCCAGCGCGGATCCGGTACGAGCCGTAGCCCTGGCCCGGGTTGCCGCGGCTGCCACCGTCGAAGACGATCGAGTAGCCGTCACCGCCCATCGACCACCTCGGCTAGCGCCACGGCGGCGCCGTCCTCGTCGCCGTCGTCGGCATCGGCGTCCTGGTTCTCGATCACCATGAGCGTGTCGCCCTTGTCGACAGCCGCGCCCGGCGCCACCGACACCGACTGGACGACCCCGTCGCACGGGCTGCGGATCTCGTTCTCCATCTTCATGGCCTCGAGGATCAGCAGTCCCTGCCCCTCACTGACCTCGTCGCCCGGCGCCGCCAGCACCCGCACCACCAGCCCGGGCATCGGCGCCTCGATGTTGGCTGCGCCTTCGTCCTCCAGCGTGTGGCCGCTGAATGCCTTGAGCTTCTTCAGGCGCTCCTGGTCGACGTCGACCTCGTACTGCTCTCCCTCGATCAGGACGTAGTAGGCGCCCTCGCGCCGCTCGACGTAGATCTCGTAGCTGACCTTGTCGATGATCAGCGAGTAGAGGTACGCCCCGTCGATGGGGCGCAGGTCGACGCACTGCTCCTCGCCATCGACGACGACGGTGCCGTGGCGGTCCACGTCGATCTCGAAGTCCTGCCCCCTCACCGTCGCGATGTACTTCATGGCTGCATTCCCCGGCGGCGCCCGAACAGCTTCCAAGCGCTGGGCCCGCCTGCCGGCGCCAGCTGGTTGATGACCTCGCCGCGCCGCCTGTGAGTGAGCAGCGTGGCCGTGACCGCGGCGACGGACTCGAATCCGCCCTCACCGCCCTCCATCGAGAACAGCTCCTCGAGGTAGCGGGTGTCATAGCTGCCGCTGATGAACTGCGTGGCGTCCATGATCTGCTGGTGCAGCGGAATCGTGGTCTTGACGCCCACGATGCGGTACTCGCGCAGCGCGCGGCGCATGCGCAAGATCGCCGCCGGGCGAGACTCGCCCCACACGATCAGCTTCGCCAGCAGCGGGTCGTAGAACAGGGAGACGTCGGCGCCGACGTACAGCGAGCTGTCGACCCTCACGCCGGGACCCGACGGCTCGATGTGCGCGGTGATCCGCCCCGTGCTGGGCATGAAGTCGTTGAACGGGTCCTCCGCGTTGATCCGGCATTCGATCGAGTGCCCGCCCCACTCGACCTCCTCCTGAGCCAGGCGCATCTCACGGCCGGCGGCGATCCGGAGCATCTGCTTGACGATGTCGACGCCGGTCACGAACTCGGTGATCGGGTGCTCGACTTGCAGGCGCGTGTTCATCTCGAGGAAGTGGTGTTGCCCGTCCTTGTCGAGCAGGAACTCCACGGTGCCGGCGCTCACATAGCCGACCGCCCTCGCTGCCGCCACCGCCGACTCGCCCATAGCGGCGCGAAGCTCGGGGGAGACCGCCACTGACGGGCACTCCTCCAGCACCTTCTGGTGCCGCCGCTGGATCGAGCACTCGCGCTCGCCGAGGTGGACCACGTTGCCGCTCTCGTCGGCCAGCACCTGGATCTCGATGTGGCGCGCGCCGACGACCAGCTTCTCGAGGTACACGCTGTCGTCGCCGAACGCCTTGCTGGACTCGCGCCGGGCCGCGGCGAGGTCGTCGCGCATGGTCGCGATGTCGTCGACGCGGCGCATGCCCTTGCCGCCGCCGCCGGCCGCGGCCTTGATCAGCAGGGGGAAGCCGATCTGCTTCGCCGCGGCCACCGCCTCGTCGTCCGTCAGCGTGCCCGACGTGCCGGGCACCACCGGCACGCCGGCCTTGATCATCGCCTGGCGGGCGCTGGTCTTCTCGCCCATCATCGCGATCGCGTCGGCCGGCGGGCCCACGAACGCCAGCCCGGCGTCGGCCACCGCCTCGGCAAAAGCCGGGCGCTCGGCGAGGAACCCGTAGCCGGGGTGGATCGCGTCGGCGCCGCTGCGGCGTGCGACGTCGATCAGCTTGTCGGCCCGCAAGTAGCTGTCGACCGCCGGCGCCTTGCCGATGAGGTAGGCCTCGTTGGCGTGCCGCACGTGGAGCGCGGTGCGGTCGACCTCCGAGTAGACCGCCACGGTCTCGAGACCAAGCTCGCGGCACGCGCGGATGATCCGCACGGCGATCTCGCCGCGGTTGGCGATTAGGACCTTCCTGATCATGGGCCGCTCGCTAGGGCGCTAGGCGGCCGCCCGGGAATCGATCACGAGCGGCGCTCACAGCGGTATGTTGCCGTGCTTCTTCGGCGGGTTGGTGTCGCGCTTGTTCTGCAGCATCTCCAAGGCGCTGATGATACGAGGCCGCGTCTCGCGCGGCTCGATCACGTCGTCGACGTAGCCCCAGCTGGCCGCTACGTACGGGGTGGCGAACCGGTCGCGGTACTCGGCCACGAGCTCGGCCCGCCGGGCCTCCGGGTCCTTAGCCTCCGCCAGCTCGCGGCGGAAGATGATGTTGACGGCGCCCTCGGGTCCCATGACGGCGACCTCCGCCGTCGGCCACGCCAGGTTGATGTCGCCGCGGATGTGCTTCGAGCTCATCACGTCGTACGCCCCGCCGTACGCCTTGCGCGTGATGACGGTGATCTTCGGTACAGTCGCCTCGCAGTATGCGTAGAGGAGCTTCGCGCCGTTGCGGATGATCCCACCGTGCTCCTGGTCCACTCCCGGCAGGAAGCCCGGGACGTCCTCGAACGTGATGATCGGGATGTTGAAGCAGTCGCAGAAGCGCACGAACCGGGCGCCCTTGACCGACGCGTCGATGTCGAGGACTCCCGCGAGGACCATCGGCTGCTGCGCCACTATGCCGACCGGTCGGCCGTTGAGTCGGGCGAAGCCAACGAGGATGTTCTGCGCGAAGTGCTCGTGCACCTCGAGGAGCTTGCCATCGTCGACCACGCGACGAACCAGCTCCCGCATGTCGTATGGTCGGTTGGGCTCGTCGGGCACGATCTGGTTCAGCGCGATGTCGGTGCGCAGCGGATCGTCCTCGGGCGGGAAGTAGGGCGGGTCCTCCATGTTGTTCTGCGGGAGGTAGCTGAGCAGCTCGCGCACGACCGCCAGGGCCTCGCCCTCGCTGGCGGCAGCGAAGTGGGCCACGCCGCTCTTGCGGCTGTGCACCGAGGCGCCGCCCAGATCCTCGAAGGTCACGTCCTCGTGCGTGACGGTCTTCACGACGTCAGGGCCGGTGACGAACATGTGCGACGTCTTGCTGACCATGACCACGAAGTCGGTGATGGCCGGGCTGTAGACAGCCCCTCCGGCGCACGGTCCCATGACGACCGACATCTGCGGAACCACCCCGCTGGCCAGGGTATTGCGCAGGAAGATGTCGGCGTAGCCGCCGAGGCTGACCACGCCCTCCTGGATGCGCGCCCCGCCCGAGTCGTTGAGCCCGATCACCGGGGCGCCGTTCTCGATGGCGGTGTCGAGCAGCGCCACGATCTTGTCGGCGTGCGCGCGGCCGAGCGAGCCGCCAAAGACCGTGAAGTCCTGCGAGAATACGAAGACCAGCCGCCCGTTGATCGTGCCATAGCCGGTCACCACGCCGTCACCTAGATAGCGCCTATCCGCCATGCCGAACTCGGTCTCGCGATGCGTCACGAACATCCCGAGCTCGTGGAACGAGTTCTCGTCGAGCAACAGGTCGAGTCGCTCGCGCGCGGTCAGCTTGCCCGCGTCGTGTTGCCGCTGGACCCTCTCCTCGCCGCCGCCCTCTTCCGCCTGGAGCCGAAGGGCGCGCAGCTGGGCTATCTTCTGCGAGGAGTCGTCGTCTCGCAGGGCCGTCATGAGCCCTTGATGACGCTGCGAGCGATCACGAGCCGTTGGATCTCGCTCGTGCCCTCGTAGATCTCGGTTATGCGCCCGTCGCGGAAGTAGCGCTCGACCGGCAGCTCCTTCGAGTAGCCCATGCCCCCATGGATCTGCACGGCCTTGTCGGTGACCCAGTTGGCAGTCTCGGAGGCGTACAGCTTCGCCATGGCAGACTCTTTGGTGAACCGGCCCCCGCCGTCCTTGGCCACCGCGGCGCGCAGCGCCAGGAGCTTGGCCGCCTCGATCTTCGTCGCCATGTCGGCCAGCATGAACTGGATCGCCTCGAACTCGCTGATGGTGCGCCCAAACGCGCTGCGATCCTGAGCGTACTGCACAGAGGCCTCGTACGCCGCCTCGGCAATGCCGATGGCCTGCGCCGCGATGCCCATGCGACCGGCGTCGAGGATCGACATGCCGATCTTGAAGCCCTCGCCCTCCTCGCCGAGCCTGTGAGCCACCGGCAGGCGGTACTCGTCGAACATGAGCTCGCACGTCGCGCTGGCGCGGATCCCGAGCTTCGGCTCCTTCTTGCCGGCGGTGAAGCCGGGCAGGCCGGAGTCGGCGATGACGGCCATCGTCGCCCTGTGGTCCGACTTGGGGTCGGTGGTGACGATGGTGACGATGTACTTGGCGACCGGTCCCGACGTCACCCAGCTCTTGAGACCGTTGATCACGTAGTCGTCGCCGTCGCGAACCGCCACGGTCCTCATGTTGCCGGCATCGGATCCCGACTGCGGCTCGGTGAGGCTGTAGGCGCCGATGGCCTCGCCGGTCGCGAGCGGCACGAGGAACTTCTGCTTCTGCTCCTCGGTGCCGAACTTGGCGATGCCGTAGTTCACCAGCGAGTTGTTCACGGACATGATGACGCCGTGGCTGGCGCACACCTTGCTGATCTCGGCCACGGCCAGCACGTAGCTGACCGAGTCGGCCCCGACACCACCGTACTCGGCAGGCGCGGTGAGACCCATCAGACCGAGCTCGCCCATCTTCTTGACGGTCTCGTAAGGGAACTCACCGGTCTCGTCGATCTCCGCCGCTACTCCCGCAAGCTCGCTCTCGGCGAAGTCGCGGGCCATGTCGCGGATCATGCGCTGTTCGTCTGTCAGCTCGAAGTCCATGGTCCTCCGCCCGGATCAAGTGTGATACGCATGTGCAGATGCGGCGCCGCGAGTGGCGCGCGGCGCCGACCAAAGCGCGGCACATGGTATACGACCGGCGATCGGGGGGTCAAGCGCTTTGGCGCCGTGGCGCCCACGACGTGTCGCACCTAGTCGGTGACATCGCCCGGGACCGCCGGTGATATAATCGGCTGCCAGCGCCGGCAAGGAGTCACCATGTCCGACATGCACACGACCGTCACCGACTTGGCTCGGTCTCGCCTGCTCCTCGTCACGATCGTCATGGCGGCGGTGGTGCTGGTGGCCCTCGTGGTTGCCCCGGCTGCCCTCTCGCTCGCCTACGACGGTCGAATCTATCCGGGCGTGAGCGTCGCCGGCATAGATCTGGCCGGCCAGACGCCGGAGGAGGCGGCTGCGATCGTGGCAGCGGCCGGGATCGCGCGTGACGACTCGATCACTCTGGTGGACCCAGGGCTCCCCGACATCGGGCTTCAGCCCGGATCCGAAGGCACCACCGGCGCCGACGACAGCGGCCCTGTGTCGGACGACCGCTCGTGGACCTTCACCCGCGGCGAGCTGGGGCTAGGTTTGGACGGGATGGCCACAGCGGACGCGGCCTACAGCGTGGGGCGCGAGGAATCCAACCCGCTCGGCGCGTGGTTCGCTCCCCTCCTGCTGCGCCTGCGAGGCGTCGACGTAGCGGAGGACGTGCCCATCGACATGGATGCGGCGCGTGCCGCGCTCGTCGAGCTCGCCCCGGAGGTGGACGTCGCGCCGCGCGACGCCGACGTGCGGCTGGCGGACGGCCAGGTGGTCGACACGGCGCCCCTGCCGGGAAGGCAGCTCGACATCGAGGCCACGTTGGGGCGGCTGGCCGCGCTGCCGCGCGCCCCCGGCCCGCTCACAGTCGAAGTCGCCACGTCCGGCACTGCTCCCCGCATCGGCGACTTGGGCTCGGTGACGGAGGCGTACGAGAAGATCATCAGCGGCCCTGTGCTGCTGAAGTACAAGACGGGCTTCGAGCAGACGCTCAGCCAGGAGCTTATCGAGTCGTGGGTGACCGTCCGTGACATGGCGAACGCCACGGGCCAAGAGGTCCCGTCGATCGTCTTCGACGAGCAGGCGATGTGGTCGTATGTGGCGCAACTCGCCGACGAGATCGACCGGCCCGCCGCTGAGGCGCGGTACGAGTACGACATCGACTCGGGCACGGTGTCACTCCGCGAGAGCTCTGAGGCAGGGCTTCAGCTGGATGTTGCCGGCACCGCCAACGCGATCATCGAGGCGACCTACACTGGCCCCCGCGTTGCCGACGTCGCCGTGCGCGAGACGCTGCCACGCGTCAACTCGCGCGCCATCAGCAACGGGACCGAGGGCTTCACGGAGCTCGCGGGCACGGCGACTCGAGTGTCGGGCGCGCCAGAGGGGCGCATCAGGAACATCCTGGTGGCCGCCGACCGGTTCAACGGCATCGTGATCCCCAAGGGCGAGGAGTTCTCGTTCAACACCCTGCTCGGCGCAGTCGACGAAGCCTCCGGCTACAGCATGGCGCAGTTCACCATCCAGCCCTCGGCCAGCACGACCGGCGGACTCGACGGCGGCATCGACCAGGTGGCGGCAACGGCTTTCCGGGCCGCCTTCTGGGCTGGCTTGCCGATCACCGAGCGCCGCTCACCCAAGGTGCGAGTCGGCTGGGTGGAGCCGCCCGTTGGTCTCGACGCCGCCGCCGGCACTCCCGGAACCGACTTCCGCTTCGTCAACGACACAAGCGGGTACCTGCTCATCAGCGCCGAGGTCGACGCGCTTCGCGGCGCGCTGGTCTGGAAGCTCTATGGCTTGCCGCGCGAGCGGCGAGTCGACGTCGTCGGGCCTGACGTCACGGACCTGCTGCCGGCACGCGACGGGGTGGTCGAGATGGTCAGTGCCGCCGTCGCTCCGGGCGAGCGCGAGCAGATCGGCTGGTCCCGCGAAGGCGCAACGGCCACGGTGCGGCGCACGGTCTTCGAGGACGGCGCCCAGGTCGTGGCCGATGCGTTCGTGTCGCAGTACGAGGCGGCCTCCGACGTGGTGGCTGTAGGTGCGGGCGAGTAGCCCGGAGCGTCTCCGCCTCGCGGGTCGGCTGTCGTCGGCGAGTCGCGAGCATGGTTGCCGCAGGATTGGCCGCGTGGTAGAATGACTAGAACATTTGTTTGATCGGTCGCGTGGCCGATCTCCGACGGGTATACCGGGTTCCACTCGCCGCACTGCCTGTCGGCTGGCCGAACAAGGAGACATCTAGCATGGCGGAGTCAGAGCGCGAAAAGGCCCTCGAGACCACCCTCTCGCTTATCAAGCGGCGGTACGGGGACGGTGCCATCATGAAGCTCGGCTCCAGCCCCGAGCTCGAGGTGGACGTCATCCCGACGGGTTCGATCGCACTCGACTTCGCGTTGGGCGTCGGCGGAGTCCCCCGCGGCCGAGTCGTGGAGATCTACGGCCCCGAATCGTCCGGCAAGACCACGGTCTGCCAGCACATCATCGCCGAGGCGCAGCGCATGGGCGGCACCGCCGCCTTCATCGACGTCGAGCACGCGCTCGATCCGTCCTACGCCAAGAAGTGCGGCGTCGACACCGACAACTTGCTGCTTTCGCAGCCCGACACCGGTGAGCAGGCCCTCGAGATCTGCGAGGCTCTGGTCCGGTCCGGAGCCGTCGACGTCGTTGTCGTCGACTCGGTGGCCGCGCTGGTGCCACGCGCCGAGATCGAGGGTGACATGGGCGACTCACACGTGGGCCTTCA
>JBJYWW010000247.1:0-10934 GCA_046259645.1 Anaerolineae bacterium | reverse complement strand
AGCCGGAGCCGGAGCCCGAGCCGGAGCCCGAGCCGGCCGTCTCGCCGGCGACCAAGGCCGCGGCGGCGATGGCGCTGGCCGATCTCGGCCTCAGCACCAGGGTCACCAACCTGCTCGAGGGCGACGGCATCACCACCGTCGACGTGCTCATCGTGCGGCTGGAAGAGGGCGAGGCCACGCTGCTGGCCATCTCCGGCATCGGTGAGAAGGCCATCGAGGAGATCCGCGCCGCCCTGGCCGAGCACGGCCTGAACCCGGGCTCATAAGATGGCCGCCGACGTACCGGAGCTGGTCGCGACGATCGCACGCGCCTTGGCGGACGATCCGGACCAGGTGCGAGTGACCGAGACGACAAAGGGCCGGCAGCGGGTCGTCCAGCTCACGGTCGCGCCCGACGACATGGGCCGCGTCATCGGGCGCGACGGCCGAGTCGCGAACGCGATTCGCGCCCTGCTGTCGGCCGCGGTCGACGACGACGAGTGGGGCCTGGAGATAGTCGACTGACACGCGGCGGAGCCGGGACCGGAGCTTCCGGGCCCGAGTACGTGGCGGTCGGTCGCATCGGCCGCGCGCACGGAGTGCGCGGCGAGGTGCGGGTCGACTCGCTGACGGACGTGCCGGAAGTGCGCTTCGCCCCCGGCAGCGTCCTCTACATCGGCAAGTACATCGCCAAGACGGACGGTGACGCGCTTAGGCGCGTCACCGTCGTTTCGTCACGCGAGCACCGCGACGTCCTCCTCGTCCGTTTCGATACTGTCGAGGACAGAGAGGAGGCGCAGCTGCTGACGGGCTCGCACGCGTACGTGCCCCTCGCCGAGCTGGCGGATCCCGGGCCCGACGCATACTACGAGCACGAGCTGATCGGGCTCGCGGTCGTGACCGACTCCGGCGACGAGGTGGGCGCAGTTACCGGCCTGATCGAGACCGGAGCGGCCGACGTGCTGGTGATCGACCCGGGCGAGTCGGGGATCGGCGTCAAGCTGGTGCCCATGACGGGCGAGGTGATAAACGAGATCGACACCGACGGCGGCAAGATCGTCATCAGCCCTCTGCCGGGTTTGCTCGACTAGCTGTCGAGGTGTCGTCGCCGACGCTAGGTGTCCACCGAAGTCAGTCAACTCTAGAGTCTCGCCACAGTGGGCTCCGGACGCCCTCACCCTGGCACTTCGTGAAGAGATCCGTGGCGTCCTGTAAGGTGAGGCCAGGTCAACGCGTCATTGGTCATTGGAGTCAATGGCTTGCTGGTTGCAGTTGTGTTTCTTGCTGAGCCCACGTCCGCTACAATGCGCGGACGTCGCCGAGTGGCAATTAGCCAGGCCTTTCCCTTTGGAACCGAGACGCGCCGATTGGCAAAGCGCTTGGCCTCGGCAAGGCACGCGACAGTACCGCAATCCCGATAGTCAGACCCTAGGAGCGCCCAATGCAGTACGGACCTGTAGACGTTGTAGTCGTGGCGCTGGGTGAGCCGCGCTTTGACGGCAGCGTAGTAGCTGAGCTCGAGCGTCACGCCGATGCGGGCACTATCCGCCTCCTGGACGCGATGGTGCTGACCAAAGACGAGCACGGAACACGCACCAGCCTCGACATAGAGGACCTTCCGGAAGAGGAAGCGGCAGCGCTCGGCTTCATCAACACTGGCACCCGGGGACTCTTCGATGCCAGCGATGCCGAAATCCTGTTTGAAGGAATGGTTCCTGGCTCGGCGATAGTTGCGCTGGCCATCGAGCACGCCTGGGCGCGAGGACTGGTCCAGTCCCTACTCGACTCCGGCGCCGAGGTGGCAATGAACTACCGGATTCCGGCCCCCATCGTGGAAGAGGCCATGACCGCCCTGACGGCCGAAGCGTAGAGGAGGAAACGCATGCCAGGACTTGTAAGAGGTGTAGCGCGCACGGCTGTGATAGCAGGTACGGCAACGGCCACGTCGAACGCCGTCAACCGCCGCATGGCCCAGAAGAACGTGGAAGTCTACGCCGATGCCCAGCAGCAGTACCAGCAGACTCACTCCGCCCAGGCGCCAGCTGTTTCAGTCGGCGCCGGACCGTCGCCTGGCAACGTCGTCGCACCGCCGGCGGCGCCGGCGGCCGAGAGTATGGATGACACGCTCGCCCAGCTCGAACGGCTGGCCCAGCTGAAGGCCCAGGGCATCCTCACCGACGAGGAGTTCGCCGCAGGGAAGGCAAAGATCCTCGGTTCCTGAGATCGCTATCTGAGTGCCGTGCAGGACGTCCGGGACTCCGGACTTGCATTCAACACTATCCCGCCCACCGGCCACCAGCATCTCGATGCACGCTTATCTTTCATCTTCTTCGCCACCGGAATCACGCCAGCCATGTGCATGCGGCTCACCGGGGTTGGGTCGCAGTACCTAGTCGCCTTCACTGATCGTGACAATCACTACTTCGACGGTGCTCGGGCGTACTGGTGTACCCTGCCGGCGGGCATACCTGAGAGAAGATTCCTGGTCGCTCACGCTCTACGACAATCAGACCCGCTCCATGCTGCAGACGCCGCAGCGCTACCCTAGGGCGGGCTGCCAGTCGTTTCCGACGCCTGCTGCGGTGCCGAACGACGATGGGTCCGTCGACTTGTTCTTCGGCCCCGAGGCGCCGGCCGGCATACCGGAGGGCAACTGGATCCAGACTCTACCTGGCTAGGGGTGGTTTGTGATCCTGCGACTCTACAGCCCGCTGCAGCCATTCTTCGACAAGACCTGGCAGGTCGGTGAGATCGAGCCGCTAGACTGAGAAACGCGGTTAGGCGTGTCTGGAGTCCTCGTGAGGCGCCTGCGTTGACCCTCACGTGAAGGACGGTCGGAAGACGTGGCGCGCCTGTCGCCTCTCGCTCACGAGCACATCAACACTCGCGACAGCTACCGCGTCGCGCTGCCCGCGCGCATCGCGGCTGGCCGCAGTCGACCGCAACACGGCTTTGGAGAACCGGCGCCGATGTCGGCGCAACGACCTTCCGTGCAGGGCGACGTCTCCGCGGAGACGTCGCCCTGTGCCGATTCCCTCATCACAGGTTCCTGCACCTGTGCTACTGGGACCCATCGTACGTCGCGACTCGTGCGACGGCGCGCGGCCCGACGCCCCGTGTAGGGCTGTTGACATCCAGCCGGCATAGCAGGCGAAGCAGCTGGGTACCAGAATGCACTCGGGAGATGGCAGAGGCGCCGGCGTGACTTGGTGCCGGTCGAGCGGGGGGTTGCCGACTTCTGGCTGCTGACCGCTGACTGCCGGTTGCCTACTGCTGACTGCTGGCTGCTGCCCCAGGGCTTGACCAAGACCTGGACCTGGCTGAGCCGAGCCCTACTTCATCGCCAGCGGCAGAAGCGCCTTGTGTAGCGGACCGGTGGCGGTGGGCTGCCTGTCGCCGGACGGCGTGGATGGGTTCGTCGGGTCGACCGTGGGCAGGTCCGTGGCCGGCGGCGTGCTCGTCGGCTCGTCGGGTCGAGTGTCCGTCGGCGCCGGGCCGCCCGGGTCGTCGGTCGGCACCGGCGTCGCCGTCGGCGGCACCTCTGTCGGCACCAGCGTGGGCGTAGGCGTGGGCGTCGGGGTCTCCGTGGCCGTGGGCGGCGCCGTCGGCACCAGCTCCGGGTGCCAGTGGAACACCTGCAGCCGGTTGTTGCCCGAGTCGGCCGCGACCACGTAGCCGTCCGACGACGCCCCCAAGCCGCGCGGGTCCCAGAGCTCGCCGGCACCGGCGCCCGGCGTCGCCGCGAAGACCGCAACCAGGCTCTCGCGTAGCGGCTTGTCGGGCTCGGGCTCGAAGACCTGCACGCGCACGTGCTCGGCCGTGCCGCTGCGCGTGGTGTCGTTCTCCAAGACGTAGAGGTATTGCTCGTCGGCCGCCAGGTCCACGGGGCGCCAGATCTCGCCGGGCGCGTCCGTAAGCATCGAGCTGCATTCCCATTGCGTCACCAGCAGGCCATTGGGATCGAAGGCCTGCAGCCGCGGGACCGACTGCTCGATGACGTACACGAGTCGGCGCGGGCCCACGACGGCCGCGATGGGGCTGCGAAGATCGCCGGGCTCCTGCGTGCCGCCGCCGCCGATCACCCCTTGGCGCTGGCCGTCCCAGTAGTACCGCACGACGCGGTCGTTGCCGGCGTCCGCGACGTACACCAAGCCCTCAGGTGAAACCGATACGTCGAGCGGCTCCTTGAGGTCGCCGCCCCATGGCGCCAGCACGGTGCCGTCGGGCCGAGCCCGGTGAACCTGGTTCTGTCCGGCGTCGGCCACGAGGATCACCACGTCGTTCGGCTCCTCGCTCAAGCGCTGGATCGCGACGCTGCGTGGCCTGTCGAACGCGAAGCCGTTGCCGGCGTCGAGCACGGTGACCACGCTATCGTGGTCGTTGGGATCGAGCACCACCACGCGCTTGTTGCCTTCGTCGACGACCGCGAAGAAGTGCTCGTCGATAGCTACGCTGCTTGGATAGGCCAGCTGCTGCAGCTCGCGGCTGCGAGCGGCGATGTTGGTCCGCTCGCCTGACGGCGAGAGCGCCACCAGGTTGTACTCGTCAGCGTACGGCAAGGTGAGGATCGCGCGGCCGTCCGGGAGCATGGCGCCGCCCTGGAACCCGTGCGCCGTGTCACGGCCGTTGCCGCCCAGCACCTCGCTGTAGATCTGCTTCCTGGCCGAGTCGTAGAGGCCGACCCTCGTGAGCTCGAAGCCTTGCTCGTAGTCCAGCACCACGAACGAGCCGTCCGAGCTGAAGTCGATCCCGGTCGGGTAGTGCATGCCGGCGCCCGGCTTGAACGTTCCTGCTTCGCTCCCGTCCGTCGTGAAGATCGAGATGCGCCCGTTGTCCCTGTCGGTGACCCAGACCTCGCCGTCCGGCGAGATGGCGACGTCGGTGGGCCGGAAGAGCTCGCCGCGGCCCTCGCCCGGCTTGCCGATCGTCCGGACCCACGAGCCGTCAGGATCGAAGACCTGAACGACGTGCGCGCCCCAATCGGCCACGTAGACCAGCCCGCTGCGATCGACCGCGATGCCCATCGGCTCCTGGAACTGGCCGGGGCCGTAGCCCCACCCGCCCCACTGTCGAACGAAGCAGCTGGCTCGGTCGGTCTCGAGGCAGCGCTGGTCCGGCGCGAACTGCATGACCCGCCGATGGCGCCGGTCGACCACGTAGACGAAGCGTCCGTCGGCCGTGGCCGCGATGTCAACTGGCAGCCAGAACTGACCGTCGCCGTTGCCCCGGGTGCCGAACATGCCGACCACGTCACCGCTGGGTCGGAACGCCTGCACCCGGGCGTTGCCCGTGTCGACGACGTAGAAAAGGGGATCCTCGCCCGGGGCGTAGGTGACTCCCATCGGGCCGTTTAGGGCGCCGAGGCCAGCCGGGGAGCCGATCGCGCGCACGAATCTTGGCCGTGCCTCGGCGCGGGCACGGCCGGGGAGTGGCAGCAGCAATACGAACAGCGCCGTCACCATGATGACGGCCCGCGCAGCGCGGCTCTGCATTAGGCGTTCCGTTGGAAGTGGATGCACGCCTTCGTCTGGCAATCGGTGGGGTCGGTCAGGCGCACAGCAATCGAGCGCACCATGCTGTGGGGAGGGTGGTGCCTCCTGTCCTCAAGCTGTACATCGTCTGCTGCCGCCTTCCCGACCGGGCTAGTGGCCGTAGGCTCCGCCATTATACCGCAGCGCGCGGCCGGCTGTCCACTCCTTCTTAACATCGCGTAAACCCGCCGCAGCGCCGCTTGACGGTCGCTCGAGCGCGATGTTAGCATCCTTCGCCGATGTCGAGAAGCAAGCACGGAAGATGCTGATAGAGCGCGAGCCGGCGCGCCGCCGTCCGTCACGGCTGCCCTTGGCGATCTCGCTGGTCGCGCTGGTGACGGCCGTGGTCCTCTGGCTGCGGCCCGACCTCGCCCGGACCTGGCTGGCCAGCGTCGCCCCGACGCCGGTGCCGATCGGCACCGCGACGCCGTCGACCGCCGACGCCGTCGCGGCGGCCCGGTCCGCCGCCGAAACGGGCAACACCAGCGCCGCCATCGTCGCCTGGTCGACCGCCGTCGCGGTGGACCCGGATCTGGTCGACGGGCACGTGGCGCTGGCGCGACTGCTGTCGCTGCGCCGGCGGCACAGCGAGGCCATCGCCGCGGCCCAAACCGCCGTCCGCGAGTCGCCCGAGAGCGCAGAGGCCCACGCCGCGCTCGCGTTCGCCCAGGATTGGTCCGGTGACTCCGACGCGGCGATCAAGTCGGCGCTCCTCGCCATCGACCTGGACGCGGCCTCGGTCGAAGCGCACGCTGTGCTCGCCGAGGCCTACGCCGCGAAGGGTCGCTGGGACGACGCGCTGAACACGGCCAACACGGCGGTGGCGCTGGACCCGGAGTCGGCTCTCGCGCAGCGCGCGCTAGGGATGGCCCGCGAGATGCGAGGCGATGTTGCCGGCGCGCTGGCGGCATACCGCCTGGCCGCGGAGATCGAGCCGCGACAGAGCGCCTACCGCGTGGACATCGGGCGAGTGCACCGGCTGTCCGGGGACCTGGACGCGGCGGCCGCGGCGTTCGAGGACGCGGCGCGAGTCGACCCACAGGATCCAGTGCCCTATGACAGCCTGGGGCTGCTCGACTACGACATGGGGCGACTGGACCAGGCGGCGGCCCGCTTCGCGCGCGCCATCACGATCCAGACCGACTACGCGCCCGCCTACGCCCACTTGGGCTGGACCCACTACAAGCGCCGCCAGTGGGCCGACGCGGCCGAGAGCTTCGAGACGGCCATCGACCTGGGCGCGACCTCGCCGGAGTACTACTACGAGCTCGGCCTGTCGCTCATCTACCAGGACGACTGCGCCGCTGGCCGGCCGTGGCTGGAGAAGGCTCTGGAGGCCGACCCCTCGCTCCAGCCGGCCCGCGACGGGCTGTCCCTCTGCCCCTAACTAGGCCGCCGCTCGGGCATCTCCACGCCGCTCGGCGGCCGCCAAGATTGCCTATTGCCATGCCCTGAGGCGGGTGCTATACTCTGCTAGCACTCGACACCCGAGAGTGCTAACTCACCGGCACTCCGTACGCGGAGTGCTCGCTTTGCGTGGCCGGGCGGGACGCCCGTCCCGCGCGGACGAACGGAACTACAGGAGGCAAGGTACAGGTAATGGCTGAGATGAACCTGGTGCCGTTGGGCGACCGCATCGTGGTCAAGCCGATCGAGCAGGAGGAAGTCACGGCGAGCGGCATCGTGTTGCCGGAGAGCGCCAAGGAGAAGCCCCAGCGGGGCAAGGTCGTGGCGGTCGGTCCCGGCCGGCTCGACGACGGCGAGAGGCAACCGATGGACGTGGAGGTCGGCGACGTCGTCGTCTTCGACAAGTGGAGCGGCAAGGAATTCAAGATCGACGACGTGAAGTACTTGATCCTAAGCGAGGGCGACGTCCTGGCGAAGCTCGCCTAGCAGCCCGTAGCCCAGCGACGCTTCGAACTTACAGCAGGACGATCCTGAGGAGGCTCTGAACACGACCATGGCTAAGCAACTGGTATTCAACGAGGAGGCGCGGCGCCAGCTCAAGGAGGGCATCGACGTCGTCGCCAACGCAGTCAAGACGACGCTCGGGCCGAAGGGCCGCAACGTGGCGCTGTCCCGCAAGTTCGGGGCGCCGACCGTGACCCACGACGGCGTGACGGTTGCCAAGGAGATCGAGCTCGACGACGAGTTCGCCAACATGGGCGCGCAGCTGTTCAAGGAAGCGGCCATGCGCACCAACGACATCGCCGGTGACGGCACGACCACGGCGACGGTGCTCGCGCACGCGATGGTGGCCGAGGGCCTGCGCAACGTCGCCGCCGGCGCCAACCCGATGCTCATCAAGCGCGGCATCGAGAAGGCCACGGCCGGCGTCGTGGACGAGATCAAGGGCATGTCCCGCGAGCTCAAGGACAAGGAAGACATCGCGCACGTGGCGGCGATCAGCGCCAACGACGAGGAGATCGGCCAGCTCATCGCCGACGTCATGGACAAGGTCGGCAAGGACGGCGTGATCACCGTCGAGGAGTCGAAGAGCCTCGAGTTCGAGACCGACTACGTCGACGGCATGCAGTTCGACCGCGGCTACATCAGCCCGTACTTCATGACCGACCCCGAGACGATGACGGCGACGATCGACGACCCGTACATCCTGGTCACCGACCGCAAGATCAGCGCTGCTTCGGACATGGTCCCGGTCATGGAGAAGCTCGTGCAGATGGGCAAGCGCGACTTCGTCGTCATCGCCGAGGACGTCGAGGGCGAGGCGCTGGCCACGCTGGTGCTGAACAAGCTCCGCGGCACGTTCAACTGCCTCGCGGTCAAGGCCCCCGGCTTCGGCGATCGCCGCAAGGCCATGCTCCAGGACATCGCCGTGCTGACCGGCGCGACGGTGATCAGCGAGGACATCGGCAAGAAGCTCGAGAACGTCGAGGTCTCCGACCTGGGCCAGGCCGGCAAGGTCGTGTCGACCAAGGACGACACCACGATCATCGACGGCAAGGGCGACATGCAGGCGATCCAGGGTCGCATCGAGCAGATCCGGTCCCAGATCGAGACGACGACCAGTGACTACGATCGCGAGAAGCTCCAGGAGCGCCTGGCCAAGCTGGCTGGCGGCGTGGCGATCATCCGCGTCGGCGCGGCCACCGAGACGGAGCTCAAGGAGAAGAAGCACCGCGTCGAGGACGCGCTGTCGGCGACGCGCGCCGCTGTTGAGGAGGGCATCGTGCCCGGCGGTGGTGTGACGTTGATCCACGCCCAGAAGGGCACCCACGACCTCGATGTGGAGCCTGGCTCCGACATCGCCACCGGTGTCCGCATCGTCGAGCAGGCGCTGTCCGAGCCGCTCAAGCAGCTGGTGCGCAATGCCGGCGGCGAAGGGGCGGTCGTGATCCGCGAGCTCGAGCAGAGGGGAGAGAACGGTGACGGCGTGACCGGCTACAACGTCCTCACCGGCGAGTACGTCGACCTGTTCGAAGCGGGCATCATCGATCCCGCCAAGGTCACCCGCGCGGCAGTGGAGAACGCTGCCTCGATCGCGGCGATGATCTTGACGACCGACGCGCTCGTCGCCGACCTTCCGGAGAAGGAAGGCGGCTCGGGCATGCCGGACATGCCGGACTACTAGACCGCTCAGCCTGGTCTAGCCACCACCAGAAGGGCGCGGCTCGAGCCGCGCCCTTCGCTATTCGCCACGGATCTCGGGCCTCGCCGCCAGCGGCCGAAGTGGGCCGGTCCGGACCCGGGAGGACGCAACAGGGGGGCCAAGATTCGAGGGTGCGCCGGAGCCCTCGACACCTGGCCCCCCAGGCATCGACGCGTTTGCATCGAGCCGCTTCCAGTCTAACCGATGTGCGCCGACGCTGCAACGGCGACCGGCCCTTCGGGCACTTGGCGGCACCGCGGCGGCGCGATATGTTTAGTCGCCGGCGGATGGCCGCGCGCCGCCTTGGCGGGGCAAGCCCAAGTGACGCCCGCGCCGGCGCGCGGCACGCCTGGCGAACTAGCCCGTGCGTGTCCGTGCCCACCCAGCCGACCCCAGGAGCGAGACCCGCTTTGCGCACGCCAGCCGGCACCGAGTGCAAGTACTACTACGAGGACTTCCACCGCGGTCGCGAGAAGCAGGAGTGCCGCCTGATCCAGGCGAATCGCCGCTCGCTGCCGTGGGAGCCGGGCCTGTGCGCCAAGTGCCCCGTGCCCGAGATCCTGCGTGCCAACGGCTCGCCGAACTTGCGGCTCGAGCTGACGGTGCGCAAGAAGCTCGGGCTGTTCACGGCAATGGACGTCGAGGCGCACTGCTCCGAGCACGGGCGCCGCATCGATGACCCCATTCGCGGGTGCGCCGAGTGCGCGCTCGAGCTCCGGCTGCCGGACGCGAGCGAGCAGTGACGCCCGGCGTGCGAGCGCCCCGATCCAAAGGGCCGGCAGCGTGGCTCACCGCCGGCATCGCCGCCTTGCTGGCGGCGGCGGTGTTCGCGCCGACGCTGGCCTGGATGCTCGAGTCGTGGCGGGTGCACCCGTACTACTCGCACGGCTTCCTCCTGCCGCCGGTGGCGGGCTGGCTCGCGTGGCGCGCCTGGAAGCCGGGCGGGCCCCCGCTCCACCCCCCCCTGACCGGATCCGACGCCGGCCTGGCCGTGATCGCCCTCGGCATCGGCGTTCACGTCGCCGCGGTCCGCTACGCGGCATACCCCGTCTCGGCCGTCGGGCTCTTGATCGTCCTGCTGGGCGTGGCTCTGCTCCTCGGGGGCCAGCGCGGGGCGCGCGCCGCAGCGTTTCCCCTCGTTGTCCTTGCCCTGTCGATCCCAGTGCCGATGGTCGAGCGCCTGGCTCCGCCGCTCGCCGCGGGCGTGGCGCACGCGGCGGCTGGCGCAGTCGCCGCCGCCGGTGTCGCCGTAGATCAAGCCGGAGCGCAGCTGACGGTGGGTGACGGCGCCTTCATCGTCGGCGCTCCGTGCAGCGGCCTGCGGTCGCTGGTCGCCCTCGGCACGGTCGCCATCGTCTTCGCCGGCGTCGTCAGCGGCCCGCCCCAGCGCCGCATGCTGCTGGCCGCACTAGCGTTGCCGTTGGCGCTGACCGCCAACTGGGCGCGTCTGGCCGGCCTGCTGCTGGTGGCTGACTCGTACGGCACCGATCGAGGATTGCAGCTCTTCCACTCGCTGTCGGGTCCGGTGCCGTACTTCCTGGCGCTCGCGGCGCTCGTCGCCGCTGCGCGCGCGCTCGGGTGCGACGTCCTGCGCGCCATCGGGGCCGATGACGACTGACGATCGGCGCCGGGGCGTGCAGGCTGGCGCGCGGTCCGACGACGATCTCGAGCTGGCGGCGGTGCGGCTGCGCCGCGCTTCCGCGCACGCAACCGGTCCGGCATGGTCTGGACGGGCGTGGTTGGCGCTGCGCATCGGCGCCCTGTTGGCTCTCGGCGCGATCGGGCTCGCCGCGACGGTGCGCTACAGCCGCGAG
>JBJYWW010000246.1:1347-17331 GCA_046259645.1 Anaerolineae bacterium | reverse complement strand
GTGCTGTCGGGCGTGTCGAGCGCCGCCACCAAGTAGTCGAGCTCGTTGCGGATCGCGATCGGCTGAACGCGGGTGTACACCCAGCGCGGACAAATCATCACCGGCAAGCGCTCGGTGAGGTAGCGGATCATCTCGAACGAGACACTGCCCGAGCCGACCACGATGGCGGCGCGGAACTCAGTGACGGGCACCCCGGCCGATCGCAGCGCCTCACCGGTCTCGTGCCGCGACTGAAGGTGCGGCGACAAGTCGGTGGCGGGATCGCCTAGCCCGCCGAGGTACAGGATTCGACCGACGCCGGCCTCGCTTGCCGCCGACGCGAACAGGCGGGCGGCGAGCAGGTCACGCTCGTGGAAGCCGGCGCCGCCGTGCATGCTGTGGATGTTGTAGTACGCCGCGTCCACCCCCTGCATGGCGTTCGCCAGCGACTCGGGCTCGAAAACGTCGCCGCGCACCGCTTCGACGCGGTCGAGCCAATCGCGCCCCGCCAGCCGGTCGAGGTCGCGCGCCATGACGCGAACCGGATAGCCCTTGGCCAAGAGGCGCGGCACGAGCCGCCCGCCCACGTATCCGGTGGCACCCGTCACTAACACCAAGGCCCGGCCTCCCTCATCCGTCCGCGCCCTCGAGGAGCGCTCGCGTACGCCAGCCGCGGTAGGCGAAGAGGAGTGGCAACCCGAGTGTCATCCCTAATCCGACCGCCGCCCACAAAGGACTGCGCCTGTACTCGTACTCGATCCGGTCGGCAATGCGCGTTCCGCCGTGCGCCAGGGGCTCGAACCGGTGGTGGTGCCTCCACGCGCGAAACGGCCCCTCGACCTGGCGGTCGACGAAGCCCTGCTCGCTGACGTTCTCGATGCGCGCCCGCCAACGGATCGGAAGAGGTCCGAGCCACAAAGTGAAGGCCATCTCGTCGCCCTCGCCCAGCTCTTCTGGAGCGGCGCTGACACGCGCGAGGATGGGCGGCGGAGTTATGGCCGCCAAGCTGGACGCCATTCGATGAAACGCCGCGACGCGCTCGACCGGCGCCGACGTCGTGAACTGGTGCTCGTAGGTCATGCGAAGCCAACCCAATCGTGCCGGACTGTCGCCGAGTGAACCGGCGTCGTGACGGACAACGGTGCGAAGCGCGGCCTAGTCCGGAATCGGCCTGAACCGCGACTGGAAGAACCGCAGCTGCTCCGGCTCGTAGGTGAACTCGAGCCCCTTGACTGTGTCGCGCTCTTCCGCGACCTGGATGACGGACTCCGCGGTGACGTCCATGTGCGACTGAGTGTAGACGCGCCGGGGTATCGTCAGCCTTACGAGCTCGAGCTTCGGATGGCGGTTCTTGCCCGTCTCGGGGTCTCGCCCGGCGGAGACGATGCCGCGCTCCATCCCCCTCACGCCTGAGTCCAGGTAGATCGCGGCGGCTAGCGCCTGCGCCGGGAGGTGATCCTGCGGCAGGTGATCGAGCAGCTTCGAGGCGTCGATGAACACGCCGTGGCCGCCGGTCGGGTGCACGATGGGGACACCGGCCTCGTCGAGGAGGCGCCCGAGGTACTGCACCTGGCCCACACGCGACCGGACGTGGTCGTCGGTCGCGACCATCTCCCGGATACCCACGGCGAGCGCCTCCATGTCGCGCCCCGACATGCCCCCGTACGTGTGCAACCCCTCGAACGCGACCAGCAGCGAACGTGCCTGGCGGGCCAGGTCGGGGTCGCGCACCGCCAGGAACCCGCCGATGTTGACCAGGTTGTCTTTCTTGGACGACATGGTGGCGCCGTCCGAGTACGTGCAGATCTCGCGCAAGATCTCGGCGATCGACTTGTCCTCGTAGCCGGCCTCGCGCTGCTGGATGAAGAAGGCGGTCTCGAGCGCCCGCGTGGCGTCGAGCATTACGTAGATGCCGTTGGCCCGGCAGTACTCGTAGACCTCGCGCAGGTTGGCCATCGACGCCGGTTGACCGCCGGCCATGTTCACGTTCGTCTCGAACGAGACGTACGGCACACGGTCGGCCCCGTGCTCGTTCACCACCGCGCGCAGCTTGTCGAGGTCGATGTTGCCCTTGAACGGGTAGTCGCTCTCGGGAACGTGCGCCTCGTCGACGATCACGTCGACGAACGTGCCGCCCGCGTACTCCTGGTGGAACCGCGTCGTCGTGAAGTACATGTTGCCGGGGATGACGTCGCCGGGCTCGATGAGGATCTGGCTCAGCAGGTGCTCGGCGCCCCGGCCCTGGTGCGTGGGGATCAGCTCCTCGTAACCGTACACATCGTGCACGGCGTCAGCGAGCTTGTAGTAGCTCCGCGAGCCGGCATACGCCTCGTCGCCGAGCATGAGCGCGGACCACTGGCGGTCGGACATCGCGGTAGTGCCGGAGTCCGTGAGCAGGTCGATGTAGACGTCCTCGGATCGCAACAGGAACGTGTTGTAACCCGCCTCGCGAATGGCCGCCTCGCGCTGCTCGCGAGTCGACATCGCGATCGGTTCGATCATCTTGATCTTCCATGGCTCTGCCCAGCTGCGGCGCTTCAAGTCTGCCTCCATCAGTGGCTTGTCGGATGTCTGCGGCACAGGCTATCACGGCGGTCGAAGTCGCACCAGCTTCACGCCGGCGCGCCGACACCGTGGGCTGACGCCGGATGCTGACGCCAGGCGCTGGCGCTGGGCGCCGTCGTCAGCGCCCGATACGCACGACGACCGCGGTGCGGAACTCCGGCTCGACTACGTCGCCGCGCACTGCCTCGACACGGTCCAGCCACTCCAGCCTCTCCAACCGCTCGAGGTCGCGGGACTTGACGCGCACAGGTTCCGCTTGTCCAGGAGCCGCGGCACGAGCCGCCCGCCGACGTATCCTGTGTTGTCCGTCACAAGGGCCAACGGCCGCGCTTCGTTCCCTGTCTCGACCGTGCCCTACGTCTCCTCCTGCGGCCACGGACAGCCTATGTCGCGGAGAACGCCGCGTGCGACACGCAGGCCGCCCAGTGCGACTGCCGCGGTCGACTGGCCGGGGAACACGCTGTCGCCGACCATCCAAAGCCCCTGCATGACGCGCGGACCGCGGCACCGAAGAAGGTGTGTCTGCGGATAGCCGCCGACCCAACCGCGCTCGCGCCGCGTGAACCGCTGGAAGGTCACCGGCGTGCCCGGCAAGATCAGGTCGGACGCCTCGCGCAGCCCGGGCAGTACCGTCTCGGCGGCCGCGATCGTCTTGTCCGACCAGGCAGCCTTTCGTGCCTCGTACCCCGCTGCGTCGTTCTCTGACAGGCGCCACCAGGGATCGATCTCGGTATGCGTGCTGAGCGTCACCGCTCGCCGGCCGGGCGGCGAGCGCGTCTCGTCCCAGGCCGGGCTGATGGACATGAATACGCTGTTGGCCTCTCCGAGCGGTTCACGAACCACTACCTGATGATGCAGAGGCAGCGCATCCGGCACGACCGCATCGTCAACACCGAGGCTCACCGTGAAGGCGCCCCAGCCCATGCCGTCATGTGCTCGGGCCCCCGACACGCGCCGTCGAGCATCGTCGTCAAGCAGGCGAGCCAGGCTCGGCGGCGTCATGTTGGCGACAACGATGTCGGCTGGATAGACGTCCCGCTTGGCCTCCACCGCCACGGGCCGGCCCCGCTCGGTGACCACGCGCCGTGCTTCGCGCCTGTAGCGAACGGTGCCGCCCGCAGCCCGGACGGCGTCTGCAAGCCGCTCGCTGACCGCGCCCATGCCCCCTCGCAGGTGCACGGTGCCGCGCCGGGGCAGATCCAATGCCGCGGCTCCATAGAGCGCGTTCGCCTTGGGCGAAGTAGTCTGTGCGCTGATGAGCAGCTGCGCGTCGACGAACAGGCGCAAGCGATCGTCGGCGCCCGCAAGGCGGGACGCAACGGGCCGGACGGCGTCGGCGGTAAGCGCCGGCGAGAGTCGCGATCGTGGGGCGCCCGCAGCCCAGGACGCCGCGCCCGTCAAGGTGTCCACGGCCTCACGAGCCGACTGCGGCGGCCACGCCGGATAGGTCAAGGCGAGGGACCACATCGCGTCGGCGGTGCGCTCCTGCCAGCGCCAGAACATCTCGGCGCCGTCACCGAACGCGCGGCGCCGCACCTCCCAGCGGCCCTCGTCGCCCCGTCGCTCGACCGCGGTGCCGTCGGGCAGATGCACGACCATCGGCACCGGCGTCGGCTCCGCCCCCCAATCGTCGATTCGCGCCGCCTTGGCGACGAGGTCCATCGGACCACCTGGCTGGAAGCCGGCGGCCAGCGTCGCCCCCGCGTCCATCCTGTATCCCTGATGGAAGTACGTGCCGGCGCAGCCGCCCGGATACACGTGGGCTTCGAGAACCGTGACGTCCAGACCTGTGCGCGCCAGCACGGCGGCAGTGGTCAACCCGCCAACTCCGGCCCCGATGACGACGACGCGCATAGGTTGACCGCTCAGCCCTTCGAGGCCCCGAGCAGCGCGCCCGTGCGCCCCGCGGCCCACTTGTCGAACGTCGCTCGGTCACAGAGGAAGTGCGGATCGCCCAACACCTCCAGCGGCACGTCGGCGCAGGCCGCCGCGCTCGTCACCACCTCGAGCACCCGCCACTCTCCCGGCAGGTATGCGATCAGCTGACGCGGCGAGAGGCGGGCACAAGCGCGGACTATCTCACTGTGGAGATCGCCCTGGTTGTCCGGATCGCCCAGCTTGCGGTAGTGCACGCGCCAGCCGTCTGCCTTCCGCTCCGCGGCATAGTGGCGCATGGCGGACAGGAACATCACCGTTCGCTGCACATGGCTGGCCACGTGCGTTGACTCGGCCCCAACCTCGGCCATGAACAGAGCATCGCACGCCGGATCCAGCCCTGCGTGCGATGGATAGCGGTGCTCGAGTTGATCGCCCAGGACGACGAGGAGCCGATTGACTGTCATGACGCTCCGCTTCCGCGGAGGGCTACTCCTGGTGCGTGCGCAGCCACGACAGCGTCCGCTGCCAGGCGTCCGCGGCCGCTTCAGCGTTGTAGGCCTCGCGCGTGTCGTTGAAGAACGCATGCTGAGCGCCAGGGTAGATGTGGATCTCGTGCGTGACGCCCGCCTCCTTGAGGGCCGCGCCCATCGCTTCAACCTCGGACACCGGGATGCCCCCGTCCTCCTCACCGTAGATCCCTAGCAGCGGCGCGGCAACCTCCGGCGCCTGATCCGCTGTCAGCGGCGTGCCGTAGTACGGCACCACAGCGTACAGGTCGTCCTCGACGATCGCTGTCTGAAGCGACAGGCGGCCGCCCATGCAGAAGCCCATGACCGCGACCTTCGACCCCGACACGGTGTCGAGTGTCTGCAAGTGGTCGATGGCCGCGCGGATCTCGGACACGGCCGATTCCATGTCCAGCTCCATCACGAGCTTTCGCGCTTCGTCGGGCTCCGTCACCACGACGCCGTTGTAGAGGTCGGGCGCCAACACGACGAAGCCCTCGGCCGCTAGCCGGCGGGTGACGTCCTTGATGTGATCGTTTAGACCCCACCACTCTTGGATCAGCACCACTGCCGGCACGGCAGCGCCCCCGGTGGGGCGCGCGAGATACCCGGTCAGGGTGGTTCCCTGGGGCCCGGCGAACTCAATAGTCTCAGCGGCGACTCCGGGAGTCGCCTCGGGCGTCTCGGACGCCGTGTCAGAGGCCGGTTCGAGGCTTCCCGCGCCCGCGGTTGGTTCGACAACGGGCGGCACGTCCGTGGAGCCCGGCGTGCAGGCTGCTAGAAGCGCGTTCGCGGATGCGACACTGCCGAGGGCGAGAGTGGCTTGCTTCAGGAACTTCCGTCGCGACAGGCCGCCGGTCTGAAAAGACCGTACCAGCTGCATCACGTAGACGCGATCCATGCTAAGTCATCTCCTTTGGACAGGCATTCAACGGCATGAGACAGGAAGCTCGCTGTGCTCCCTGTCGGCGGCTGAGCCTAGCATGCGGCGTCCCGGACCGCAACGGGGTAGCCGTAGATGCGGCCCGCTGCGCTGCAGCGGGTCGGCTGAGCGCGGCGAATCGCCGGGCCAGTCGTCGCGCTCGGCCGCGGCATCGTGCACCGCTTCATCGTCTTCGGGGGAATGGCGTCGCGGCCCCGACGCCGGGTGCTGACGCCAGGCGTCGATGCCGAGCCGCCGCAGCTCACTCCAGCCGCAAGGTGCGCGGCAGGTAGATGACCGACTCGCGGTCGACGGGCAGGAGCAGGTCGTCGCTCCAGGCCGCGATCTTGAAGCCCGTGCTGGCGTTCCGCAGGACGCCGCCATCCTGAACGACTTGCTGCGGCTCGTCAGACGAATCGGTGACGGCGATGAGCCCGGTTCGGTACGTCCGGGTCAGGGTGTCGACCGGCAGGCGCGTCATCGCGTGCCCGATCGGGTAGGTCACGCCGTCGATTCCACCGTCGCCGCCGCCACCGGTTCCGCCGTCGGTGTTGCTGCCGATCACGAAGCGGCCCTGGAAGCCGTGCGGTGGCAGCGCCTCGAAGGCCGCGATGCTGCTGTCGTGCGTGTGTGCAACGAGCAGCAGCGGCGTGCTCGAGTCCGACTCGCCGTAGACCACGCCGCCAAGTGGCGGCTCCAGCAACGATTCGTCGACGATGATCGTCTCGGGCTCGGTAGGCTCCGGCTCGCCAGGTGGGTCGGGCTCGGCAGACGCGTCGGGTTCGGCGTCGAAGGCGACGATGGCCGGGACGTACTCGTAGGCGACGAAGACGCGCGGCGGGTCCTGCCCGACCGCGATGCCGTAAGCCGATCCACCTGACAGGTCGCCGTCCCAGACCGGCAGCTCGACAGTCCGCACGACTTCGCCTCCTACGAGACCATCGGCATCCGGCAGCAGCTCGACCTGCGCGACCCGATTGCCGTCTCGCTCCGTGACGAAGACGTAGTGGCGACCGTCGACTGAGCTGGCGTACGAGGCCAGGCCGTTCGGCGCCCATGTGCCGGTGTCCGGCGTCACGATCGGGCTCGGCATGGACGGGCTGGTGAGCACCGTCAAGCCGTCTTGAGTGATCTCGAAGACCTCGATTGTGCGGCCCGTGGCTTCGACCGCGGTGGCCAGGTCGACGGTGCGGTCGTCGCCAAGCTGGAAGTCGTGGACGACGTCGACGCTCCTGTACAGGCGGTTCGGTAGGCTTTTCACCGGTTGCCCGACAGGCTGGCCATCGACGTCCATCAATAGCACTCCGCCCGAGCCGAGCGCCGCGATCAGCCTCGTCGATCCGGGCGTGTCCGCAGGCCGACACACGGCGACGTCCAGCGCCTCACCTGGCAGCGCGGTCTCCGGCACGTCCTCGGCATCGACATCGACGATGGGCGGCGACTCCGCGACGGGCACCGCTGCGCGCACGGCCCCGAGCTCCAGCGCCAGCGCGATGAACTGCGTGGTCTGGGAGGCGCTGAAGTTGTTGTCGCTGACGAGCAGCAGCGACCGGCGGCCGTCGGGCAGCATAGGTCCGAGCGTCATCCCTTCGAGGTTGTCCGGCTCGATGCCGAGCTCCTCGATGTCGGCCACGAGGCGCCTCTCGTACGGCTCATCGGTCACGAAGGTCTCGCCGCTGTCGGGCGAGATGAGGGCCTCGTATCCCGAGACGTCCACGGCTCCGCCGAGGCGCGTCTCGAACAGCCTAATGGTGTTGCCGGGGCCGGCGGCATACGAGCGCTCGAGAGAGAGAACGGTGCCGGTGTTGTCGAGGGCGATGTGCTCGGCCAAGCCGTTGTCCGCGTACGTTGCCGGCGGCACTGGCGGCTTGGGCACGGGCGACACCCAGAAGAGATACTCGGGACCCGGCGCGCCGGAGGCCACGTCGTAGCTCAGCAGCCGCGAGGGGCTGGACTGCGCAGTGTCGGCTTCCGGTCCGTCCTGCTGCAGAGCGTTCTCGGTGCCGGTCAGCAGCGTGCGCCCGTCCGGAGTGATGGTGAGGGGCTCGAATGCCAGGTTGGGCCGTACCCCGCGAGTCCCGGACTCGTTCGGGGCGTAGTGCTCCGGCAGCGGCAGCTCGCGGACGTGCGTGCCGTCGAGTCGCAGCTCTCGCACCCACGGCGCAAGCTGCCGCCCGGCGTCGCCCTCGGACGAGATGAATAGAGTCCCCTGTCGGGACATGGCGATGCCCTCGGGGTCGACAGCACTGGCGGCGAACGGCTCGCCGTCGACGTCGCGCAGCATCGTCACCGCCTCGATCACGACGTCGCCATCATCCAGCGAGCCGTCGCCGAGGTCGATCCGCACTGTGTAGAACCGCGCCGGGTCGCGCTGGCTGCGGTCGTCGCTCAGGACGTAGAACGTATCTTCCGCATCCCAGGTGATCGCCGAGAGCCCGCCGAACTCTGTGTCCTCGAAGGTGTGCCCGGTGTCGAACGTCACGGCACCGATCAGCTCGACGCCGACGACCGACCGCCGCACGGTGTCTCCTTTCGTGCCAGTGGTGGCGTCCCCGCTGGCGTCAGCCATGGCGCGTCGCGTGGCGACTCCACTGGCGCCAGCGATGGTGCTTCCGCTGACGCCGGCTGTGGTGCCTCCGCTGCCTGCGCCCCGCGACGAGACGCCGGCTGACAGCACGATCACGAGCGCGGAGGCGACGCACGTTGCCACGACTCGGGCAGCGGTAGCTCCAGCACGGGTCTTGCGATCGTCGATCATGTGTCCTGCTCCTCCGCGTAGTCGGGTGCGCTACGCCATTGTAGACCAGGTTGCGGCGGACCGTAGTCCGGCAGGTCGCCGTGACGAGCCTCCACCGGCGCGGCGTTGCCGCCGGGTGGCCCTAGACCGTCAGGATTGTCAGAACGTCTCCGCGGAGACGTGGGTGGCGGGGCTTCGACCGCGCCGATAGTCGTCGAGGACGTCTCCGCGGAGACGCGAGGACGGGGGGCAAAGCCGCACTAGCCTCAGGCCGGGCGAGCGTCTTCTTGACAGGCGTACGCAGTCCTGTCAGCATAGACATACGGCGGGACTGCAAGCATCAGACGGGGTGCCGCATGAGAAGCGCTGTCGGTCACGCGGCGTTGATGTTGGGCATCACTTGTCTGGGTGTCAGCGCTGCCGCTGCGTCGGATAGCATTGAGGGCAGCGGCGATCGTCGCGATGGCCTCAGTCAGACGAGTTCGGCTGTCACGGCATACGTCCACGTCGAGACAGTCGGCCGCTTCAACACACCTTACGAGGCCGGGCAGCACTACAACGAGCCGCTGGCTATCTTCGCCGAAGACCAGACGCTTGGCCGCCGCGAGGTGCACGTGGTCGAGGGCGCCGGCAGGCGGATAGTCGGACTCAGCGGGCAGCCCGGCGCACCGGGCCTGTTCGGTTCCCCTGGACTGGCCTTCACTCTCGGCGATACACCGATCCGGCACCTTGCGTCAGCGGCTGTCGATCCGCGGCCCGTCACACCTGGGCCGTCAGAGCCGCCGGGATCGCCCGTCGACGGCGTGCGTGCTTGGCTCGTGGATGACACCACGCACCAAGTGATCGGCGTGGACGAGTACGGCCGGGCTTTCGTCACGCTTGGAGTGGAGGGCGAGCCTGGCGCTGACGACGCCCACTTCGACTCGCCGAGCGGCATCGCCGTCGACGGCGCCGGCCGCGTGTTCGTTAGCGACACGGGCAACGATCGTATCCAGGTCTTCACCTCCGAGGGCGCCCTGTTGGGCTCCATCGGCACACCTTGGGCGCCGGGGACACCGGGGGTGCCCGGTTCGTTCTCGCGTCCGCGCGACCTCGAGCTGACTCCTGACGGGTCCTTGTGGGTCGCCGACTCGGGCAACGCGCGCGTCGTTCTGATCGATCCGGTCGACGTCGCGGGGGCGAGGCAGCAAATGGAGCTCGGTGTCGGCTTGCTCGCTGAGCCGGTCGGCATTGCGGCCAAGGGCTCGTTCGTGTACGTCGCTGACGCCGGCGCATGCAACGTCAAGATCATCTACCGCGGCAGTGGCGACGTGCAGGCGACGCTGGGCAGCGCGGGGAGCTGCCGCGATTGGCCCGCCGGTCCGCCGACCGATGTCAGCCCGCTCGAGACCAGCGTGTACGTGGCGTATCCGGAAGCCGATGCAGTGGGCCACTATCAGCTCCTCGAGCGTGGCGGGTGGTCCAACACACGTGTGCAGCCCGCGTCGCCGTACATCCCAGTCGAGGGATCGCACAACGAGCCGGTACAAGCGTCACGCCTCGCGGGCGATGGGCTGCTGGTGCTCGAGAAAGCCGGCCACCGGCTGCTGCGCGTCGAGCCCGACGGCTACGTCTCGTGGTCGTTTGGCTCCGCCGGCGCCCCGGCCGGCGGCGACAGCGGGTTGAGGGCGCCGTCCGACTTCGCGATCGACGCCGCCGGAGACGTGATCGTTGCGGACACCGGCAACGACCGGCTGGTGCGAATCGGTGCCGACGGCCGCTTCAGCGGCGTGATCCTGGCCGGCGAACTTGCCGGGCGGGCACTCTCCGGGCCGACCGGAGTGGACGTCGCGGACGACGGCCGGGTGGCGATTGCCGACACCGGCAACGATCGGGTGCTAATCCATCAACCGGCAACGGGTTCGATCGAGCTTCTGACGACCGTCGACGGCATCGCCGTCGACAGTCCCGGCGATGTCGCGTTCACCTCCGACGGGCTGGTGGTGGCCGACACGGGCAACCATCGTGTGGTCGCCGTGCGATCGGACCTGACAACGTTGTGGACGGCGGGTGCGGCCGGATCGCCTGGCGACTCGTTCGATCTGCTCGACTCACCGGGGCAGGTGGCGGTCGGTGACGACGGCCGCGTTGCTGTCGCCGACACCGGCAACGACCGCGTGCAGGTGTTCGACACCACGGGCAGGTACCTGACGACGCTCGGGGGGCTGCCTGGCCCGGGCGGCGGGGCTTTCCGCGAGCCCTGGGGCGTGTCGTTTTGGAACGACGGGCTGCTGGCGGTGGCCGACGCGGCGCAACACCAGGTGCAGGTCTTCGCACCGGCCGTCGAGCCGCACGTGACCGATTGGCGCCCGGAGAACGTCAACGGGCACGGCGACCGGCATATCATCGGCACGTCGGCTCTCGAATCGTGGGGCGATGCGCTGTGGACCAGCTCCGTTCGGCTGGGACGTGACGGGCCGCAGACCGAGATGATGCGCTTTGCGGGAGGCACGTGGCGCCGGGCAGCTGAGATGGATCTGGATCGGCGTCTGGTCTCCGACATGGTGATGTGGCAGGAGCAGCTCTGGCTTGCCGTCACCGGCGTCGAGGCAGGGCGAAGCGCCGCGGGTGGGTTGTTGACGGCGCGAACCAGCCTGGGCGTGCATGACGTCGATGACATCTCGCGCGCAGTCGAGCCCGGCGGTGGCGGCGTGGTGCTGCATGCGACCGACTCCGGCCTGTACGTCGGGATCAACTCGGGCGGGGCGACTCCAGAAGGGCAGCTGTGGCACACGGCGTCCGGCGCCGACGGATCCTGGGCGCGCCTGGCGGCCGCCGGCGAGATCGGGTCAAGCGCCTCCTCCGTTACTGCCGTGGCGATCATGAGCGATACGCTCTACGCCGGCACGTGCGCTCCAGGTCCCGGCGAGATCTGGCGCAGTGAGGGCGGGGCTGCCTGGGCGCGCGTCCCGCTCCCTGAGGCTGAGGATGGTGCCGACGCCGATGCAGACGGGGCTGACCCCGACCGTGCTGACCCCGACGGTGCCGACGCCGATGCAGACGGGGCTGACCCCGACGGTGCCGACGCCGAAGATGCGGACGCCGATGATGCCGCCCACTCCGTGTGCCTCTCCAGCGCCCAGGTGTTCGGCGACCACATGTACCTGTCGACGGGCCGTCGCACCGAGTCGCAGCTGGCGCCGACCGGCGCGACAGGTAGCGACGGCGGGCGCGTATGGCGGTGCGCGCTGTGCGATGGCACCGACTGGGAGGAGGCCACGCCGGTCGATCTCGATCCGGTCGATGGCGGCTGGTCGGCCTTGCGGCTCTTGGACAGCGATCCGTTCCATTTCATGTACCTGGCGGCCGGGAGCAAGAGTGGCGTGGCGGTGTTCCGCACGCTCGACGGCGGTGCGTGGGAGCCGGCGACAGTCGACGGCTGGGGCGACGTGCAGAACACCGATGTCTACGGCCCGTCGTCGCTGGCCGAGCATCACGGGCGGCTGTACGTCGGGTCACTGAACTTCGGGCACGGGACCGAGATCTGGTCGACATCGGCCAGGCCCACCAGGGGCGGCAGTGTGGAGCCGCCCGTCGTGCCGACGCCACGGCCGTGGACCGATCCGCCGACCGGCCGCGCCGACTACGTGGTTGCGGCCAAGTGGCCACGCAGCGATGTCGCGTCGCCGGACGCGGTCGGAGACATCGTCGACTCCGCCTTGGCCGCCGACGGCACGATGTACCTGGCTGACGCGACGAACGGACGGATCGTCGTCGTTGGCCCAGCCGGCGACCGTGGTGCCCCGGTCTATCCGGGCGGCGGCGCCGGGCGCGCGGTGGGGCGCCTCGGCGCGCTGGCGCTCGACGAGTCGCGCGGGCGGCTCTACTTGGCGGACACGGCATCGTCGCGGGTCGTCGTGACCGATCTCTCGGGGCAGGTGCTCGGAGTGTGGCGCGATGTCCACGCGGCGGCACTGCACGTAGCCGGCGACGGCACCGTGTGGGTGGCGGACCGCGCCGAGACCGCGATCAGACAGCTCGACTCGGGCGGCATCGAGCTGCAGCGCTTCGGCGAGTACGGGAGCGGACCGATTCCGTTCGGGCGCCTGTCCGACCTGCATGTGGTCAGTGACACGGAAGTCTACGTGCTCGATCGAACGGAGGTGAGCAGCCGGTCCGGCTCTCACACCAAGTGGACCGTTCACAGGCTTCGCCGGTCGGGGCCTGATTGGCTCCTCGACGGGCAGTACGATCTAAGAGGCCAGAGGTGCGCCGGCGGGACAGGCAGCTATGACCAGCCTCTGGCCGAGCTGCCTGACAGGATGGCGGGGCTGCCCGACGGGAGCATCCTGGTCGCGCGCTGCACGCTGACCGACATGCGCCGCGGCGCTGACCTGCCGGAGACCTATCCGTCCGAGGATCTCGTCTCCGTGCGATTGCGAACCGTGGGTCCCGCCGGCACTGACTTCGCCGCGTTCGCCACCCGCGACCTCACGCCGCAGGCGTACGACGACGGCTGGCTGGGAGTAGCCAGGTTCAGCGACGAGTTCGTGACGGCCGAGGTGTTCCAGCGCCTCGCGCGCGTCGCGCCGGCCTCGATCGGGCAGGGCCAGGCCGTCGGGCTCGAGGACCCGGCGATGATGTCGCTGACGACCGGCGGCGACCTCGTGGTCGCGACCGAGCTCGGCGGCGGGACATGGACGATTGGCGGCGAGCCGCTGGCAGCTCTGCCGACGTCGTTCTACCCGAGCCGGACGTCCCTCTGCTTCGTCGATCCACGCACGGTCCGACCGGCTGCAGAGCCGGGCACGGCGATGGGTCTGTGCACGGAGCTGGTTGGCTACAACCCGCGGGCGCCGGAGCGCTCGACGATCCCGAAGGAGTACGTACGAGCGTTCAAGGCGCGGATCGTGGCCAGAAGGCGCTGCGTGCGCGAGGACGGCAAGGACATCTGCAAGGTGAGCGACTACCTCGAACCGATTTGGGTGTCCAGCCTGCCCCACGCGCCGCGGTGGCTCTTCCACCGGCTCCACGAGCAGCAGGTGCAGAACGCGGCCGTGGACTACGATCCGGTGGCCGACCGGTACTGCGTGCTCCAGAACTACGCGTCGGCGTCGCACGAGGTCTCGACTCATGTGGTTGTCTTGGATGCCGACGGATATGGGAACCGGGCCTATCTCGAGTTACCGGACGACTCCCGGCACGCCGTGTGGGAGGACCTGGACGTGGGTCCCGACGGCCGCGTGTACGTGCTGGAGTCCCTGACTGATCGTGTATTCGTCTATGCGCCCGACCTGCAGCTGGAGGCGGTCATCCAGCCGCCGTTCAACACCTGGCAGGTTGCCGGAGGACCGGCGGACGATGTCTTCTACCTCGATGTCTACGGCACGGTGGTGAGGACGGCGCTCGACGGCGAGGTGCTGGCGCGCTTCGACGGCCGCCCGCACGCTGGCGTCTCGGCGACTTCTCTCACCGATCTCGAGGTCGACTTGCAGGGCTGGGTCTACACGTCGGACCGCGATGCGGATCAGATCACGGTCTTCCGCCCGGTCAAGTCCGAGAGCAGCGCCCGCGATCCGCGCGATTGCGGCTTCGTCGCCGAGAAGGTCGCGGCGCCGCGGCACGTGCTGCTGGGCGACCCGGTGGGCGTGCTCCTGCAGATCTACGGCAGCTGCGGCTACGAGGAGAAGCCGACGGACCTGGTAGTGGCGGTCAACACCCACGGCCTATCGTGGTACGGGCCACCGCGCCAGCCGAACAGCCTACCACCACCCAACCCGAACGGAGTCGCCAGCGACGTCGCGCGCCGCATCGTCGCTGGCGTCGACTTCTCGCGACATCGTGTGGGTGTGCTGGCGTTCTCTGGGTCGCACAACATCGAGTCGCCGCTGACGACCGACACGCGCCAACTCGCGAACGCATTGGCGTCGCCGTATGCCGGACGTAGCGACCCGCGGTTGTATCCTGCTCTGCGCGGCGCCCTGGACGTGTTCGAGCGCGGCGGCACGCGACGCCGGGTGCTCGTGATCATCGATCCTCCGGACGCCGACCAGCTCGCGGTCGAGGCGGCGCACAGGCTACGGGCGGAGCTGGACGTCCACATCGTTACCGTCAACGGCCTCGCACCGCTCGTGGCGGACAGCGACCTCAGCGACGACATCCCAGTTCATCCGGTCGAGCCGGGCAGCGCGCGAGCAGTGCATCCTTTCCTGCTCGAGACGGATCGTCCCGACGTCGCGGCACGAGACATCGAGATCACCGACCAGCTGCCGGCCAACATGGAGTTCGTGCCCGGCAGCGCGACCGCGAGCGGCACTTGGGATGCGGGCACGAGGACCATCACGTGGCACGTCGCGAAGATGGCGGACTTCGAGCGCCCGGCTGTCGGGTTTCAAGTGCGGCCGCTCGACATCGGCTTGTGGCCGACCAACGTCGAGGCGCACGCGCGCCTGACCGATGGCTGGGGCGAGCCGCACGAGCTGACCTTCCCGATTCCCGAGGTGATGGTCTACGACGAGCTGCCGACGGCCACTCCGACAGCGACGGCGACTGGGACGGCCTCGCCGACCATGACGCCCACCCCGACGGCGACTCCGTCCCCGACCAACACGCCTCGACCGACCGCCACGAACACGCCGCGCCCACCGAAGCCGCTGTACTTGCCGGTCCTGCTGCGCACCCCGGCCTGCGTGCCCGGGAGCCGCAACGCCGACGTAGCGCTGGTCGTCGACACGTCGATCAGCATGTCCGACACTACCGGCCCAGGCGGGGAGACGAAGCTGGCTGCGGCGAAGGATGCCTCGCTGGTGTTCTTCGAGCTGCTCGTGCCTGGTCTCGATCAGGCGGCGCTCATCCAGTTCAACGACACGGCGGAAGTGGTGGTGGGCTTGACGGGCGACATAGATGAGCTGCTGCGCGGCTTGGGGCGGCTCAAGCAGGCGTCGGGCACGCGCATAGACCGGGCCTTGGACGTCGCCGTGGCGGAGCTGTTCGGCCCAGCGCGCCGTGAGGGCAACAACCCGGTGCTGATCCTGCTGACAGACGGCCGGCCGTCGGGCGTGGCGCCGGCCGACGTGCGCGCGTCTGGGCAGCATGCGCGGGACGCCGGTGTGATCGTCTTCACGATCGGTTTGGGTGACGACGTCGACGCCGGCCTTCTCGCAGACCTGGCGACCACCCCGACGCACGCTTTCCTCGCGCCGCGAACCGAGCAGCTGCAGGGCATCTACGAGCGGATCGTGTACGCGCTGCCCTGCAGACCGGCTTGGCCGTGATCTGACAGGCGACAGGCCGGCGAAACCTACCTGACGGTAAAGGCCCGGGCCGGACCACGCGGTGAGGTGCCTGTGCCGGAACGGGCTTGACGGCACCGCGGCGACGGCACCGCGGCGACGGCACCGTGGCGACGGCACCGTGGC
>JBJYWW010000246.1:0-1247 GCA_046259645.1 Anaerolineae bacterium | reverse complement strand
CTCGTCCCCGTTCTCGTCTTCGTCCTCTTCCGGGCACGGCGCCGCGGCCCCAACCGCGTTCCTGAACTGGGTCTCGTAGAGCTGTGCATAGAGCCCATCCTGGGCGAGCAGCTCCTCGTGCGTACCCTGCTCCACGAGCCGCCCCTTCCTCATGACCAGGATCACATCCGCCGACAAGATGGTTGACAGCCGGTGGGCGATGACCAGGCTGGTGCGCCCTTCCATCACCCGCTCGAGCGCTTCCTGCACCAGCGCTTCCGAGATGGAGTCCAGGGCCGACGTTGCTTCATCGAGCACCAGGATGCGCGGGTCCATGAGGATGACGCGAGCAATGGCCAGTCGCTGCCTCTCACCGCCGCTCAAGCGGTAGCCGCGCTCGCCCACCACGGTGGCGTAGCCATCCTCCAAGCCCATGATGAAGTCGTGGAGGTTGGCCGCCTTGGCCGCCGCGACTAGCTGTTCATTGCTGGCCTCCGGATTGGCGTAGAGCAGGTTGGCCCTGATGGTGTCGTAGAAGAGATAGGTCTCCTGCGTCACCATGCCGATGTTATCGGCTAGCGACTGCAGCGTGGCCCGCTTGATGTCCAGCTCGTCCACGCTGACCGTACCGATGGTTGGGTCGTACAGCCGGGGGATGAGGTAGGTGATCGTCGACTTGCCGGAGCCACTGGGGCCGACCAGGGCGGCTAGCTGGCCCGGCTCGATGACGAACGACACGTCCGCCAAGGCCCAGCGCCGAGCGGGAATGCGCGGACCGATCTGGTCAGACGCCTGGGAGATCTCGTCGCCGTCTGTCGCGTCCTTGCCTCGCTTGAGCAGCACTGAGGGGTCCGCTCCGCGCCCATAGCGCGCCACGGTGTCCAGCGAGGCCGCTTGCCCTTCCGTCTCCAGTGCATCGTAGTCGAAGGAGACGTCCCGGAACTCGATGCGCCCTTGGGCCTCACCCATGTCAATGGCATCGGGCGCTTCAGCGATCTCGATGGGTAGGTCCAGCACTTCGAAGACGCGTTCGAAGCTGACCATGCTCTGGGCGAAGGCGACAGGAGCGTTGGTCAGGCTCTGCAGCGGCGAGTAGAGCTGGCGCAGGTACGCGCCGAAGGCGACGATGGTGCCCACGGTGAAGGTGCCGGACAGGACCATGCGCCCGCCGAACAGATACACCAACGCCGTGCCCACGGCAGTGACAACCGAGAGGAACATCATGAACCAGCGGCTGCTGCGGGTCAATAAAAAACCTTACGATATAC
>JBJYWW010000245.1:0-13232 GCA_046259645.1 Anaerolineae bacterium | reverse complement strand
CGGAGCACGGAAGCACGACGCGTTCGTGAGAGGCGGGCTCGGACCGACCTCGCGCTTCCGCCTCGGCCTAGCCGCCATCGCGGCGGCCGCCGCGGCGCTGCGCCTGTACGGCATCGGACGCCAAAGCCTGTGGTTCGACGAGGCGCTAGAGTACGGCCGCGCCGCGTCGACGCTGACGACCGCCCTGCGCGGGCGGGCCATCGATCAGGACCCGCCGGCGCTCGCCCTGTTCTACCACGGCTGGTTGGGCCTGGGCGATTCCGAGGCGTGGCTGCGGCTGCCCAGTGCGGTGCTGGGGGTGGTGGCGGTGGTCCTCGTGGTGCTGTGGTCCAGGCGCGTCATCGGCCCGAGAGGAGCCCTGGTCGCCGGCGTGTTGGCCGCCCTGTCGCCCGTGCTGGTGCACTACTCACAGGAGATGAACCAGTACTCGGCGATGGTCTTCGTCGCGCTGCTCCTGATAATCGCCTTCGAGAAGCTGCTGCGCTCGGGGGGCGATAGCGACTGGATCCTGTTCACGGCGTTGTCGGTCTTCGCACTGGCATTGCACTTCGGCCTCGGCTTCCTTCTGGCTGCTGCGTGGCTCTACATGCTGCGACGGGTCTGGCGGTCGGGACCGGGGCATGATGCGCTCGCGGGGGGCGCGCCGAGCGCGGAAGCGATGGCGCGCCAGCGGCAATGGCTGCTCCGCTACACCGTGACGATCTCCCTCTCGCTCGCTGCGCTGTGGCTGCTCGGGCTGGGCGAGGGGATGGCCGTGCCGCATCTCGATCGACGCCTCGGCGGCACGCACCTGGAGAAGGAGTTCGACTACATCACCGACGTCGGCTGGCGCGAGATCCTGGTCTTCGACCTCCTACCGTTCAGTGGGGGACCGATGCTGAACGGCGTTCGAGTCCTCTCGCTCATGGCCGCGGCGGGCGCGATCTCCCTATGGCGGTCCGGTGCAGCGGGCCGTCGCGCCGTCGGCCTGTACTTCTTCCTCCCGCTCGCGTTGACGTACGCGGCCAGCTTGATGGGCTGGTATCCGCTTGGCTTCCGCTACGGGCTGTTCACGGTTCCCGCGCTGTTCGTCGGTCTGGCCGCCGGCGTCGAGTCCCTGTGGCGTCGCCGCGGGGCAGCCGGGTCGGCCGCCCTGGTGGCCAGCGCGGCGTTGCTCTTGGCCGGGTCGACGCACTTCGACGTGAGCAACGACTGGCTCTGGGTGCCGCGCGAGGAGCTGCGCCCGGTCTTGGAGCACTTGGCCGGCGCCGCCGCGGCCACCGACGTCGTCTACGTCTACTACGGCGCGGTGCCGGCCTACGGTTACTATGGGCGCGACCTGAACGCGCGCACGGTGGTGGGGCGGCATCCGGGCGACGCGGACGCCGAGGACGAGGCGGCGCGCGTAGCGCACGAGCTGCGCCAGGCGGCTGCGTCCGGGAGCGGCGCGCACCCCCGTCTGTGGGTCGTGCTGTCGCATGTCGACGGTGACGAGGGCGAGGAGCTGCTCGCCGCCTTCCGCGCCATTCTCCTCGCGGGACGGGCGCCGGTCGACGCCGGTGCCTTCGCGGCGGACAACGCCTCGGCGCACCTTCTGGCGTGGCCGTGACCGGCTGCCGCTGGACGATGAGGATGACCAGGTCGGCGGGCTGTCGGTCAGCCGATGTTCGGGCGGCCGTCAGCAGAACATGGACGCATCGCGCCTTTCGCGATATACTTCCGCGAATCTTGGGCCTGACAAGGAGGATACCCACATGAACAAAACTGAGATGGCCGCGAAGCTGGCCGAGAAGACCGGTCTCACCAAGGTGCAGGCTGCCGACGTGGTGAACGCCTTGTTCGAGACCGCGCCCGGCGAGGGCATCATCGCGATCGAGTTGGACGCGGGTCGCACGGTGACGATCCCCGGCTTCGGCACGTTCAGCACGGCCACTCGCAAGGCGCGCCAGGGCCGTAACCCGCAGACCGGCGCCACCATCAACATCGCCGCGCGCACCGTGCCGGTCTTCAAGGCTGGCAAGGGGCTGAAGGAGCGTGTGCGCGTCTAGTGCGCCCCGGCTCCGGTAGCCGGCGGTCTAAGACGGAGCGTAGCGTTGCGGCGCACCCACAATGGGTGCGCCGTGCTCTTCTTACCGCCTGTCGTCGAGGTGCGAGAACCTGGCCCTAGGCGGCTCGTCCGTTGGGCGCCGCCGCGCGCGCGGCGGCGCGGGGCCGACGGCGCCAGGCCATCATGGCGCGCAGCCCGAGGAGTGTCGCCACGGTGAAGGCCGCCACGGTCGCCGGCGGCGTGATGACCTTGCCTATCCAAAGGTAGTGTACGGCCGCCAGCACCGCCGAGACATACACCAGCTTGTGCAGGCGCTTCCACCGGCGTCCTAGTCGCCGCATCGACATCTTGTTGGAGGTGAGGGCGAGCGGCACCATCACCGCGAGGGCGGCCGCGCCCACCAGGATGTACGGCTTGCCGGCGAGCCCGTCGGCGCGGATGAGGTCGAGGTCGAAGCCGTAGTCCACGGCCACGAACACCAGCAAGTGCGCGACGGCGAACGCGAACGCGTAGAGCCCCAGCGGCCTGCGGGCGCCCGACACGGCGCCGACGCCCAGGTACGCACGCGCAGGGGTGGTCGCGAGCGTCAGCAGCAGCAGGATGAGCGCCGCGCGTCCCGTTAGGTGCGTGATCGTCGTGATCGGGTTCGCGCCCAGGTCGCCCGTCAGCACACGGTAGCCGATGTAAGCCGCAATCAACCACGCCAGCGCGTGGGCGGCGTAACGGGCGAGCTGAGGACCGCGTGGCCAGCGCCGGCCAGCGGTGGTTCCCGCGAGGCGCGCTGGGGGCGTGACGCGCGCCGTCAGAAGTCCACCTCCAGGTCGATGCCATCGTACAGGTGGGCCACTTGATCGGCGTAGCCGTTGAACATCAGGGTCTTGCGCCGCCGAAGCTCGCCAATGCGTCTTTCCGTGGCCTGTGACCACCGTGGGTGATCGACCTCGGGATTGACGTTGGCGTAGAACCCGTACTCGTTGGGCGCGTAGTGCGACCAGCTGGAGCCCGGATTGTCGGCGACCAGCTCTATTCTCACGATCGACTTGATGCTCTTGAAGCCGTACTTCCACGGCACAACCAACCTCAGCGGTGCGCCGTTCTGTGGTGGCAGCCCGTGCCCGTACAGGCCCGTCGCGAGCAAGGTAAGGTCGTTCATCGCCTCGTCGAGCCGCAGGCCCTCGAAGTACGGCCACTCGAGGTTGATGCGGCGCGTGCCGGGCATCTCGCTCGGGTCGTAGTAGGTCTCGAACCGCACGAACTGCGCCTCGGCCGCCGGCTGAGCCTCGAGCAGCAGCTCGCGGAGCGGGAAGCCGAGCCACGGGATCACCATCGACCAGCCCTCGACGCAGCGCAGCCGGTAGACCCTCTCCTCCTCGCCGAACCGGGAGCGGAGCTGGTCCAGATCGTATGCCCCGGGGTTGGCGACTAGCCCGCCCACGTCCACGGTCCACGGGGACGTCGCGAAGCCGGCGGCTGCCTCGGCGGGCTCGTCCTTGCCGAGACCGAACTCGTAGTAGTTGTTGTAGGTGGTGACGTCGTCGTAGGGGGTCAGGCCATCGCCCAGCTCGTCCACGGTGTCCGTGGCGGCGGGCGGCGGAAGCGGCGTGGCGCCCCCGGTGACGGCGCCTGCCTTCGAGCTGGGCGCCACGCCGCCTTGCCCGCCGCTCGGTCCGGAAGTGTCGCATGCGGCGAGCACTCCGGTGCCGACGACGACCACGCCGGCCGCCTTCATGAAGCGCCGCCGCGACAAGTACACATGCTCCGGCGTGATCTCGGAACGGTCAATTCGGCTCATGGCGTCACTCCGTGTCGACGCGCTCCGCGCCGCTAGCGCTGCTCGATCGCGCCCGCTGTGCCGAGGCGCGTGAAGGTCGGACGAGACGAGGTTACGGCAGCTTACGGGGTGACCTTGCCCGGCCCGCCGCTTGCCAATACGATTCCCCGCGCTTGCGGCTCGCCGGCGGGGGTGTACGGGCGCCGCGAGCCCGATCCCTCCGGCCGGCGCCGGAGTCGCCCCGGAGCCAGGAGACGATAAGCGCCGCTATCACCGGCGAGGAGCCCGAGGACTATGGCAGCCACCGAACCACTGGTCGAGTGTGTTCCCAACTTCAGTGAGGGCCGCGACATGGCCGTCATCAAGCAGATAACTGACGAGATCGAGTCCGTCGAGGGCGCGCGCCTGCTGGACGTCGACCCTGGTCGCGCGACCAACCGCACGGTGGTCACGTTCGTTGGCCCGCCCGATGCGGTGCTCGACGCGGCGGTCAAGGCCATCGCCAAGGCTGCCGAGCTCATCGACATGCGCGAGCATAGCGGCGAGCACCCGCGCATGGGCGCGACGGACGTGTGCCCGCTCGTGCCCGTGGCGGGGATCACGATGGACGAGACGGTCGAGCTGGCGCGGGAGCTGGGCCGACGCGTCGGCGCCGAGGTCGGCATCCCGGTGTATCTCTACGAGCATGCCGCATCGAGGCCGGAGCGCCGCAACCTGGCGTACATCCGCTCGGGCGAGTACGAGGCCCTGGCCGAGAAGATGACCAAGCCTGAGTGGGCGCCTGACCACGGGCCAGCCGAGTTCAACGCTCGCTCCGGCGCGACGGTCGTGGGGGCGCGCGACTTCCTGGTGGCGTACAACGTCAACCTGAACACCACGTCGACCCGACGCGCGAACGCCGTGGCGTTCGACGTGCGCGAGAAGGGGCGTCTCAAGCGGGTCGGCGATCCGTTGACGGGCGAGATCGCCCGTGACGAGAACGGCGCGCCGATCTGGCTCCCGGGCGCTTTGGAGAACGTCAAGGGCATCGGCTGGTACATCGAGGAGTACGGCATCGCGCAGGTGTCGCTCAACCTGACCAACATCAGGGAGACGCCGGTGCACGTCGCCTTCGAGGAGGTGTGTCGCTCAGCCGAGAGCCGCGGCATGCGCGCGACGGGCTCGGAGCTCGTCGGGCTCATCCCTCTGTCGGCGATGCTCGAGGCCGGGGGCTACTACCTGGCGAAGCAGCAGCGCTCGCTCGGCGTCTCGGAGTCGGAGCTCATAAAGATCGCGGTCGTGTCGATGGGGCTCGATGACCTCTACCCGTTCGAGCCGGACGAGAAGATCATCGAGTATCGCCTGCGAAGCGATCACGACTCGCCGCTAGTGAAGATGCGGCTGGACGAGTTCGCCGACGAGACCGCCTCGGAGTCGCCGGCGCCGGGCGGCGGGTCGGTGGCGGCGTACGTCGGCTCGCTGGGCGCGGCGCTCGGCACCATGGTGGCCAACTTGTCGTCGCACAAGCGTGGATGGGACGATCGCTGGGAGGATTTTTCGGACTGGGCCGTCAAGGGCCAAGCGCACAAGGACACGCTGCTGAAGCTGGTCGACGAGGACACGAGGTCGTTCAACGACGTGCTCGCCGCGCTCCGGCTGCCCGCCGGCACGGCCGAGGAGCAGGCCGACAAGGACCGCGCCATCGAAGCCGCCACGAAGCACGCTATCGACGTGCCGCTACAGGTTATGCGCGAGGCGCTGGCATCTATGGAGCTGATGGCCGCCATGGCCGACAAGGGCAATCCGAGCTCGGTGTCCGACGCCGGCGTCGGCGCGCTGTGCGCTCGCGCGGCCGTGCGCGGCGCCTTCCTGAACGTCCAGATCAACGGTCAGGGGCTCGCCGACGAGGACTACCTGGCGGCCGTGATGGAAGAGGGGCGCGCGATGCTGGTCGACGCCGAGGAGCAGGAGGCCGACATCCTGGCGCGGACCGAGTGGGTGATCGTCCAGGAGTCCGGCGGGTCCTAGGACGCGGCAAGCTCCTAGTCGGCGTCGAAGCGGGAGTGCTTCTCCTCGCTCAAGGCGATCGGGTAGTTCCCGTCGAAGCACGCCATGCAGTAGTCGCCCTCGTCGCCGAGGCACTCGCGCAAGCCGTCGACCGTGAGGTACATCAGCGAGTCGGCGGTCAGGTAGTCGCGGATCCCCTCGACATCCATCTGGTTGCCGATGAGCTCGGCCGCATCCGGGGTGTCGATCCCGTAGTAGCAGGGGAAGCGCGTGACGGGGCTCCCGATGCGCATGTGCACCTCGGCGGCGCCGGCGGCCCGGACCATGCGGACGAGCTTGCGGGACGTGGTGCCTCGCACGATCGAGTCATCGACCAGGATCACCCTGCGCCCCTTGAACACGCTGCGCAGCGGGTTGAACTTGAGCTTGACCCGCTCGTCGCGACGCGGCTGGTCGGGGCTGATGAACGTCCGGCCAACGTAGTGGTTGCGCACCAGGCCCTGCTCGAACGGCAAGCCCGACTCGAGAGCGTAGCCGAGCGTAACGGCGTTTGCTGAGTCGGGCACAGGGACGACCACATCGCCGCGAACGTCGTCGTGACGCGCCAGCCAGGCGCCGATCCGCTTCCGCACGTCGTAGACGCGCTCGCCGTACGCGATGGAGTCGGGCCGGCTGAAGTAGATGTACTCGAACGAGCAGTGGGCGGGGGTGACGCGGCCGCGGCGCGCGGCCACCAGGTCCGGATGTGGCAGTCGCTGCATGCCGTCCTTGTCGAACACGATGATCTCGCCCGGGGCGACGTCGTCGATCAGGTCGACACGGGCGATGTCGAGCGCGTTCGTCTCGCTCGCCACCACCCAGCTCTCCTCGTCGCCGCCGAAGACGAGCGGCCGCACGGCGTACGGGTCGCGGAAGGCGATCAGCGAGTCGCGGGTGATCAGGCAGGCGCTGTAAGCTCCCCGCACCGCGTCCATCGTGGCGCGGATCGCGTCGACCAGCGGCAGGCCGTCCACGACGTGCGCCTGCGCGATGTGCTTGAGCAGGAGCTCCCCGTCGTTGGTCCCAGCGAACTCCACGCCCCGATCCTCGAGGTCCTTGCGGACCTCGCGGTAGTTGGTGAGGTCGCCGTTGGAGCCTAGCGCCATGATGCGGCCGCCCAGCGTGCGAACGGTGTGCGGCTGGGCGTTCTTCAGCCTGTTGCCACCCTGTGTCGGGTAGCGCACGTGGCCGCAGGCGACGTGGCCGGCGAAGCTGCGCGAAGGCCGCTCGCCGAACACCTCGCGCACGTAACCGATGCCCTTCTCGATCCGCAGGCGCCTGCCGTCCGAGATCGCGATGCCGCAGGCGTCCTGACCGCGGTGCTGGATCTGGAACATGCCGTTGACGACGTCGGGGAAGACGTCGTTGCCGACCCTGGAGTAGATGCCGATGACACCGCACATGAGCCTCGCCCCGCTAGGTTCGCGTCGTGCCGTGGACGGTGCGGCCAATCGTAGCCTCTGTGACTGTCAGAGCAAGCGGGCGACGGCGTGCTGGCTCGATGTGAGTGCTGTACAATCGGGCTCTGCCGTCGGCTGACGATTCGGAGGTGCTGCTTGTCGACTGTCTTCGCGAAGATAGCCCGCGGGGAGATTCCAGCGGACATCGTGTTCCAGGACGACCTTGTGACGGCGTTCCGCGACATCAGCCCCCAGGCGCCCGTGCACGTGCTGATCGTGCCGAACAAGGTGATCCCGACGATGAACGACATCGGGCCGGAGGACGAGGCACTCATCGGTCACCTGATGGCCGTGGTCGCTCAGGTGGCGGCGCAGGAGGGCATCGCCGGGGACGGCTACCGGGTCATCGTCAACTGCAACAGCCACGGCGGCCAAGTGGTGGACCACCTGCACGTGCACTTGCTTGGTGGTCGGCCGATGGGTCGCATGGTGAGTCGCAAGGTGAGCGGCTGACGGTGCGCGCGGCGAGTCGCTCCGCCACCACTCGGCCGATCGCGGCGACCCGAGGGAGGTAGCGCGCCGTGCGAATGTCGAGGCTGTTCTTCAAGAGCTTGCGGGAGGACCCGGCCGGGGCCGACACCGCCAGCCATCGGCTGCTCGTGCGCGCTGGAATGGTGCGGCAGGTGGCGGCAGGGATATTCGAGTACCTGCCCTTGGGCCAGCGGGCGATGGCCAAGGTCGAGGCCGTGCTGCGGGACGAGATGAACGCGATCGGCGGGCAGGAGGTGACGATGCCGTTCGTGCACCCGGCCGAGCTGTGGCAGCGCAGCGGTCGGTGGTACGAGATCGGCAACGACATGGCGCGCCTGACGGACTGGGGCGGCCGGGACTATTGCCTGGCGATGACGCACGAGGAGGTGGTCACCGACCTCGCGGCGCAGGTAGTGGCCAGCCACAAGCAACTGCCGTTCACCCTCTACCAGATACAGACCAAGTTCCGCGACGAGCCACGCTCGCGCGCCGGTCTCATCAGGGTCCGCGAGTTCACGATGAAGGACGGCTACTCGTTCCACGCCGACTACGATGACCTTGACGAGTACTACCCCATGGTGTATCGGGCGTACTCGAGGATCTTCAGCCGATGCGGCCTCGATGCGATCCCGGTGGCCAGCGACACCGGTATGATGGGTGGGACGATGGCCCACGAGTTCATGGCGCTGGCGCCGGTCGGCGAGGACACCATCGTGATCTGCGACGCCTGCGGCTACAGGGCCAACCGACAGGTCGCCACGTTCGTCAAGGAGCGGCCGGCGGCCGAGGAGACGGGACCGCTGCGCGAGGTCCACACTCCCGGGCGCACGACCATCGACTCGGTGGCCGAGTTCCTCGGCGTGCCCACCAGCCGAACCGCCAAGGCGGTGTTCTTGGTCGCCGACCTAGCGCCTAGCGCAGTTGGTGGCCGGGAGCCGGCCGACGGTGACGCGCCATTCGGCGAGCTCGGCCCGCAAGAGGGCCTTGAGACCGATAGGGCCCTGGTGTTCGCTGTCGTGCGCGGTGACATGGAGCTCAACGAGACTAAGCTGGCCAACGCCATCGGAGCCCGCGCGCTGCGCTCGGCCGAGCCCGAGGAGATTCGCGGCATAGGCGCGGAGCCCGGCTTCGGCTCGCCGGTGGGCATCGAGCGCGACGGTGTGATCGTGGTGGTCGACGACCTCGTCGCGAATAGCCCCAATCTGGTCGGCGGCGCAAACCGGGTGGACTACCACTACGAGAACGTGAACCACGGGCGCGACTTCGAGGCCGACCTGGTGGCCGACATCGCCGCCGCGGCCGCCGGCCACGGGTGCCCCGATTGCGGCGCGCCCCTGCGGGCCGAGCGGGGGATCGAGGTGGGCAACATCTTCAAGCTCGGCACCAAGTACAGCGAGAGCATGGGCGCATCCTTCCTGGACCAGGACGGGCACTCGCGGCCGATGGTCATGGGCTGCTACGGGATTGGCGTCGGGCGGCTCGTCGCCAGCGTCGTCGAGCAGTCGCACGATGAGGACGGCATCGTCTGGCCGGTCAGCATTGCGCCTTACCACGTGTCTCTCGTCGCGCTGCAGCACCCGGAGTCGCCTCAGGTGGCCGAGACAGCCGAACGGCTGTACGAGGAGCTGACCTCGTCCGGCGTGGAGGTGCTGCTCGACGACCGTGACGAGCGACCAGGCGTGAAGTTCAACGACGCGGACCTCATCGGTCTGCCGCTGCGCCTGACGATCGGGTCGCGTGGCTTGGCCGCCGGGGTCGTGGAGCTGCGCGAGCGCGCATCCGGTGAGAAGGTCGAGGTGCCGCTGGCGGACGCCGTGGCCGAGGTCCATGAGCGACTTGAGCGGCTCCGAGCGGAGCTCGAAGCGACGGCCGCGGCGGCCGAGGGGTGATGCGCGGCGACGTCAGCCACCGCCGATGGAAATGCGGGGCGGCGTCCGCCACCGGCTATGGAAATGCGGGGCGGCGGATGCCGCGGCCCAGGTCTGAGGTGGGTCGGCAGTCAGGCCAGCGAGCAGCGCCACTAGGCGCCGGCGATTGACGAGGTGATGTGATGTCGGACAGCTTCAGGGATACCGTGGCGGAGGGCATTCCGGAGACGATGCCGGCGATGCCGCCGGAGGAGCCCGGCATCAGCCATGCGCCGGCGCGGCGCCAGGTGCTGAACGCGAGCGAGCGTGAGCTGGCCTTGCGCAACGCGCTGCGCTACGTGCCGCCGTCATGGCACGACGAGTACGCCCCTGAGCTGGCCGAAGAGCTCCGGGTCGACGGGCGAATCTACATGCGCCGCCTACGGCCTAGCTACCGGATGTCCGCTCGCCATCTCGACGAGTATCCGGCGCGGTCGCCGCACGCCGCGGCGATCATGATGATGATCACGAACAACCTCGATCCGCGCGTGGCGCAGCACCCCTACGAGCTCATCACCTACGGCGGCAACGGCACCGTCTTCCAGAACTGGGCGCAGTACCGCCTGACGATGCGCTACCTCTCCGAGATGACGGACGAGCAGACGCTGGCGCTGTACTCGGGTCACCCGCTCGGGTTGTTCCCGTCTCACCCGGCGGCGCCGCGCCTGGTGCTCACGTGCGGCATGGTGGTGCCAAACTACAGCTCGCCGGAGGACTACGAGCGACTGGCTGCTCTCGGCGTCACGTCGTACGGCCAAATGACGGCCGGGAGCTTCATGTACATCGGGCCGCAGGGCATCGTGCACGGCACCACCATCACGTTGCTCAACGCCGGACGCCGCTACCTGGGCGTCGGCGACGAGGGCCTCGCCGGCAAGGTCTTCTTGACGTCCGGACTCGGCGGCATGAGTGGCGCGCAGGCGAAGGCGGCGGTCATCTCCGGTGCGGTGGGCGTAGTGGCCGAAGTGAACGAGATGGCAGTCGCCAAGCGCCACGAGCAAGGCTGGCTGCTGGAGGTCGAGCGCGATCTCGACACGGTGCTGCGGCGAGTCGAGGCTGCGCGCCAGGAGCGCGAGCCGCTGTCGCTGGGCTACGTGGGCAACGTGGTCGACCTGTGGGAGAGGTTCGTCGAGGCGGGCGTCGAGATCGAGCTGGCGTCCGATCAGACCTCGCTGCACAACCCGTTCGCCGGCGGCTACTACCCGGTCGGCCTCACGGTCGAGCAGTCCAACGAGATGATGCTCGACGACCCCGACCGATTCCGCATTCTGGTCCAGGAGTCGCTGCGGCGGCAGGTGGACGCCATCAACGCGATGGCCGACCGCGGCACGCACTTCTGGGACTACGGCAACGCGTTCCTGCTCGAGGCCAGTCGCGCCGGCGCCGATGTCGGCACGCCCACCGGCGGATTCCGCTACCCATCCTATGTCGAGGACATCATGGGGCCGATGTGCTTCGACTATGGGTTCGGCCCGTTCAGGTGGGTGTGCACGAGCCAGGACCCGGCCGACCTGGTGCGCACCGACGCCATCGCGGCCGACGTCATGGAGGGGCTGGCCGCCAGCGCGCCGCCCGAGACCAGACAGCAGCACCTCGACAACGTGCGGTGGATTCGCTCAGCCGCCGCTCACGGGCTGGTGGTCGGATCGCAGGCCCGGATCCTCTACTCCGACGAGCAAGGGCGGCGCGCGATCGCTGCGGCGTTCAACCGGGCGGTGACCGACGGCCTCGTCTCGGCGCCCATCGTCCTGGGGCGCGATCACCATGACGTGTCGGGCACGGACTCGCCATTCCGTGAGACGGCCAACATCAATGACGGGTCGCGCTGGACCGCCGACATGGCCGTGCACAACGTCATCGGCGACTCGTTCCGTGGCGCAACGTGGGTCAGCCTGCACAACGGCGGCGGAGTCGGCTGGGGCGAGGTGATCAACGGCGGCTTCGGTCTGGTCCTGGACGGCACGGCGGACGCCGGGCGCAGGGCCGACGTCATGCTGGCATGGGACGTCACCAACGGCATCGCGCGCCGCGCCTGGGCCCGCAACAGCGGCGCGCAGTTCGCGATCGAGCGGGCCATGGAGCGTGAGCCGCGGTTGCACGTCACTGCGGCGATCGAGGCAGACGACGAGCTGATCCGGCGTAGCCTCAGCGACGCGTTCGGTGGGTAGCTCGCCTCGGAGTCGCCGCCGCTCCTACCGGCTCGCGGGCGCCTCGAGTTCGGCGATCGTCGCCTTCCCCGCGCTGACCGAGACCGGGGCCGTCACGGTCCCGCCGTCGATGTCGGCGACCAGGACGTATTCGCCAGGCTCCACATCGCCGAAGAGCAGGTTCTCGTTCCAGCCGCTGGCCGCGTTCACGCCCGTCCCGGGGTAGGTCGTGGTTTGCGTCAGCCACGCGCCGGGGCTGGCCGAATCGCCGGCGGCAGCGGCATAGAGCTTGACCGAGCGGTTCGGCAGCGGACGCCCCTCCGTGTCGCGCAGGCGCCCTACAATGGTGCCGACCCCTTGTCGCGGCTCGAGGAACAACTCGGGGTTGCGCGTCGAGCCGTAGTCGGGGACAGCAAGCCGCGTCTCGAGGTGCAGGTGGGGCCCCAAGGCGATGCCGGTCATGCCCACCTCGCCCACCGCGTCGCCGCGCCGCACCTCCTGGCCGGCGGCGACGAGGACGCGGCTCAGGTGGCCGTAGAGCGTCGAGATCGCCTGGCCCTCGACGCGCGGCAGGTTGTCGTGGCGCACCACCACGAGCTGCCCGTAGAAGTCCGGCTGCGGCCCCCACATGACGTCGCTCGCGCGGTCGTCGCTCCCGGCGTACTCCACGATGCCGTCCGCGACGACTAGCACCGGCGTTCCGATGGGGTTGCCGATGTCGACGCCGTGGTGCAACAGGTACTCGCCACCGCCCGTGGTGCCGTACGGGTAGTAGCGGCTGGCCCGGTCCTCCAGACCAGTGCCGAACGGTCGAGCCAGGCTGAAGAACGGCGGCTGATCGGCGGCGAGACCAAGGGGCAGGTCCGGCGACGATGGCGGTGGAAGAGGCGCCAGCGAATTCAGCTGCGCCCAGGCGGCGTCGGAGGCCCGCGTCGCCGTGACGGGCGGAGTGGCTGTCACGTCCGCGACGGCAGCAGTGTCGATGGCGGTCACCGGCACGGTTCCGGTAACCACCGTTGCGGCAGCCGTCTCGGTGCCGGCCGGGAGGGCGGCCGCCGTCAAGGGGCGGACAGCCGCCCGGGACGGCGTGTCGCCGGAGCCGGTCGCCGCCGCGCCCATGTCGGCCTCCACGTTGCCGCCTGTCGCCGCCCCCGGCCTCGCCGATCCGCCGGAGCCGGTCGCCGCGAGCGCGGTCGGCTCGCGCGCGATCGCCGCCCCGGGCCCGTAGCCAGGCACGCCGATCGGCGCATCCGACGAGAAGAGCGCAACGGCACCGGCGACCGCCAGCGCCATGACGAGGGCGCCGATCTGCCCGCCGTCAGGGCTCGGACCGTTGCGCTCCACGGTGTTCGATGCGCTGTCATGGGGCTCGGGCAAGACTGCGGCTCCTGATTTCGCGGTCCGGGCGGCGCGTGTCCTGACTCC
>JBJYWW010000244.1:0-7466 GCA_046259645.1 Anaerolineae bacterium | reverse complement strand
TGCACGGGCTGTGCTTCTTCGCCTGCTCGAACAGGTCGCGGACGCGGCTGGCGCCTACGCCCACGAACATCTCGACGAACTCGGAGCCGGATATCGAGAAGAACGGCACGCCAGCCTCGCCGGCCACCGCTCGGGCCATCAGGGTCTTGCCGCAGCCGGGCGGGCCCATCATCAGCACGCCCTTCGGGATCTTGGCGCCCAAGGCGATGAACTTGTCGGGCTCGCGCAGGAACTCGACCACCTCGGCGAGCTCCTGCTTGGCTTCCTCCACGCCTGCGACGTCATCGAACGTCACCGTAGGCGTGTCGCCGGTCATCAGACGCGCGCGGCTGCGGCCGAACGAGAGCGCCTGGTTGTTGCCCGCCTGGGCCTGCCGCATCATGAACACCAGGAAGCCGACCATGAGGAGGAACGGCACCAGCGTGCCGAGGAGCGGCGCCAAGTCAGCGAGACCATTCGACTTCTCGACGCTGTAGGTCACGCCGTACGACTCGAGGTCCTCCGCGGACAGCCCCAGCTGGTCGAGGAACGTGTTGACGCCGCGCTCCTTGAGCACGTACTTCTCGGAGCCGTCCTCGAGCGTGATCGTGGCGCGCGACTCGTCGCCGCTGATGTCGATCGCGCTGACCTTCCCGTCGGACACGGCCCCGGCGAGCTCGCTCAGCGTCCACTTCCCGCTCGGCGCCTGAGCCAGCTGGTACGCGTAGAGCAGGACCACGGCCGTCACGAGCACCGTGCCCCAGATTATCAACGTCCTCCGGTCGCCCGTCGGGGTCCGCATCGGATCGGCATGTCCCTTTCAGCATTGCGGGGCTGGCAGATCGGGGCTCAGTGTGCGCCGCACCTTCGCCGGCGACTTCCGGACGCGGCGGGACGCCCGCTCTAGAGGCGTCGCCCCATCACGTCAGCGCGAGCCGCGCGCAACTGAAGATGATAGCGCGGCGGGAGGGTCGATACAACGGATTCGCCGCGCCCTATGGTTGATCTGCGCCTGTGCCCCCGACGGTGATGTCGGACAGCACGCGCACGCGGTCGCCGAACGCGACCCGCGAGGCGCTGTGGACGATGCCGAGGCTCGCGCCCTTGCTGTCGGGCGGCCGCAAGTCGAGCCAGAGCGTGTACTGCCCGGGCGTCGCCGCCGGGTCGATCGCCAGGGTGTACACGTCGTCGGCGATCACCTCACCCGGCTGCCAGCTGCTGGTCGGCCGCGACCCCGCTACCGGCACGTGCTCATCCGTGGCCACCGCGTGCCCGTCGGGCCCGACAAGCACCGCGCGGACCAGGTAGTCGCCGCGCGCCTCGGCTGGTCCCGCGCCCTCGTCGGCGAAGTCGGATGTGTCGGTCGCCTCCCACCGCGCTACGAACACGAGCTGCTCGCCCGGTTGGAAGCTGGCCCGCGGCAGGTCGACGCCGCTCAGATGGATGTTGTCGTCGAAGTCGACGCCGAGCGGCAGCCACGACCCGCTGTCGACGGTCACATAGACCGGCGCGCCGCGTCGCCAGTGGTTCCCGGAGGGCGGGTTAAGCGAGATCACCTGGCCGGCGGTCGCCGAATTGGCGCCGCCCCACTGGAACCTCTGCACCGGCACGAAGCCGTACTGCTCGAGGGTCTGGCTGGCAGTCGCCCAGTCGCCGGCCACGGCGGGAACCGCGATCGACGGCTCGCCGCTGACGACGAGCTCGACGACGGTCTCGCTCGGCACGGACTCCCCGGGTGACGGAGACTGACGCAGGACCTGCCCGGGCGGCGCGGCGTCCGACGGCTCGAGACTGGTGGTGGACGCCAGCCCAGCCGCCCGAAGGTCGGCCTCGGCGTCGACATCGGACTCGCCGGTTACGGACGGAACCAACACGTACACCACCGTCGGCACCGCCGTCGGCGCCGGCGCCATGGTCCCCTCCGTCGACACCAACAGCGTCTCGCCACCGATGAACGACACCGGTGCCGGCGACTCCCGGAGTCGGTCGCGCACCGCGCTCCACAAGGGGAACAGCCCGGCCACGGCCAGGACCGCGGCCATCGCGAGCAGCAAGCCGGTGAGGTCGAGCAGCGGCTCGTCCTGGGCCTCGATCCTCAGTTGGCGAGGCGGCGGGATCGCCGCACCGGAGCCGCCGGCGGATGGGCCACCCGGCCTCACTCCACCGGCCCCGCCGGCCGCCCCGGCGCCGGCCAGCCCAGGCTCGACGACGGCTCCCAGGCCGCCGGTGTGCTGACCGGACCACCTGGCGAATCCCTCCAGGGCCTCGGCCAGGGCGTTGGCGTCGGCGTAGCGCTGGTCCGGAGTCCGCGCCATCGCTCTCGTGACGATTCCGGCCAGAACCGCGGGGACGGCCGGGTTGACCGCCTCGATTGGCTCGGGCGCCTCGTTCATGATCTTCATCGCCACGCCGACGCTCGAGTCGGCGTCGTGCGGCAGCCGCCCGGTCAACATCTCGTAGAGGACGACGCCCAGGCTGTACACGTCGGACGCCGGCTGGGCCGGCTGGCCCGACGCCTGCTCGGGCGAGATGTAGTGCACCGTGCCCATGACAACGCCCGGCGCGGTGGTGCCGGTCGCCGCCACGGCGCGGGCGATGCCGAAGTCGGCCACCTTCATGGTCCCGTCAGGGCTGATCAGCACGTTCTGTGGCTTGATGTCGCGGTGAACCATCCCGACGTCGTGCGCTTCGCCCACCGCCCGCGCCAGCGCAGCGCCGATGGCGATCGCCCGCTCGGTCGACAGGGGCGCATCCTCGCGAATGACGGCCTTCAAGTCACTGCCGGGCACGTACTCCATCACCAGATAGTGCTGGTCGCCGTCCTCGCCCACGTCGTAGACCGCGACGACGCCGGGGTGGTTAAGGGCGGCGGCCGAGCGCGCCTCGCTGCGGAAGCGGTCGAGGAACTCCGGGTCGGCCGCGTACTGCGGGCGCAGCACCTTGACGGCGACAGTGCGGTCGAGGAGCTTGTCGTGCGCGCGCCACACCATTGCCATTCCCCCCTCACCGATGACCTCCAAGAGGAGGTACCTGTCGTTGAGGAGGTCCTGCTGGTTCGTGGGGGCTGTCATGGCGCGCATTTTAGCGGATCGACAAGCCCTCGCAAACAACCCTCCGCAACCGCTCCCGCGCCCGACCCGTCGGTCCCGGAGCCTTTTCAGAAACTCCCCCGACCGTATAATGGCGACCCGCCATGGACAGCGACATGCCCGATCCCGGCCCCGCCACCAAGGCGGTCGCGATCGTGAACCCGACCGCCGGCGGCGGCTCTCGATCTGCCGCGCTGGCGAAGGCCATGGGCCAGCTTGGGGCCGCCGGCTGGCGCCTGGAGGTATGCGAGACCGAGGGCGCGGGCCACGCGGGCGAGATCGCGCGCCGCGCAGCCGACCAAGGGGCGGACGTAGCGGTGGTCGTGGGCGGCGACGGCACCGTGAACGAGGTGGCCGGAGCGCTGGTCGGCTCACACCTGGCGCTGGCCGTGCTGCCGGCGGGGACGGGCAACGTGCTCGCCGGCCAGCTCGGCTTGATCGGCGTTCCGACTCCCCTGTTTCGCGCCGACCTGCCCGCTGCGGCCAAGAAGCTAGCGCGCGGGCGCGTCGTGGAGGTCGACATGGGCCTCGCTAGGACCACCGCCGGCGAGCGGCACTTCCTGCTCTGGGCGGGGGCTGGCTTCGACGCCGAGGCGGCCTTCGCCACGCAGCAGCGGCATCCGCACTTGAAACAGGCGCTCGGGACCGCGGCGTTCGGCGTGGTGGCCGCCTGGACGGCGTTGGCGGCGGAGCCCGTGGAGGCGGTCGTCAGCGGCGACGACTGGCGCTTGACGACGACGCTGGGCCTGGCCGTCGCCGCCAACGTGCCGCTCTACGCCGGCACCGTCAACATCGCGCCAGGCGCGGCGGTAGACGACGGCCTGCTCGACGTGGCACTGTTCCCAGGCGACAGGACGGCGTGGCTGCTTCAGACCGCCGGCGCCGTCGTGGCCGCCAGCGTCCGCTCGGACGCCCGTCACGTGCGGCGGACAACCCGAGTGCTGGTTGAGACGGCCACCCCGCTGCGGGTCCACGTCGACGCCGAGCCCCATGGCACGACGCCCATGCAAGTGACGACGATTCCCCGAGCATTGCGCCTGCTGGTGCCGCCCTCCGCGCCAGACTGGCTGTTCGTGGACGGCCCGGGCGGCGCAGCCTCGTGACGACCCCGACTCGCCGTGCCCATAGAGCCCCGCGCCGGTCCGGTCGCGACGCCGCGGTGTATCGGCCGGCCGAGTCAGGCGGCGGGCTGGGCGCTAGGCGCGCTCGCCCCGAGACCGCGGGTCCCGACACCTGTGCCAGCTGGCGCGACGAGCGAAGCAAGGCGCGGGCATGGTGAGGAGGAGACGCGAGACATCGCTGCGGTCGCGAGATGGCACTCGCGGCCTGAACACCGTCGTGGCGCTGGCGCTTGCAGCCCCGGTAGCCGTGGCCGCCCAAGTCCTGTCGTGGCCCCCGCCGATCGCCTTCGCCGCCGCCGCGGCTGGTCTCGTCCCGGCTTCCAAGCTGCTCGGCGACGCCACGGAGGACCTGGCGCTCCGCGCCGGACCGCGCGTCGGCGGGCTCCTGAACGCGCTGCTTGGCACGGCCTCGCTCCTGATCATCGCCGTGTTCGCGCTCGACAAGGGCCTGCTCGACCTCGTGAAGGCGACGATCACCGGCTCCATCCTAGGCTACCTGCTCGTGGTAATCGGTCTCAGCGCGTTCTTGGGCGGCGTCCGAAACGGCACGCAGTACTTCGACCGCCAGGAGGCCGGCATGTCGGCGACCTTGATGATCCTCTCGGTCGTGGCGCTGTCCCTTCCGGCGATGTACGGGCAGCTAGTCCCCGACCGCAACAGTGGCCCCGTGGAGAGCTTCAGCGAGGCGGTTGCGATCCTGATGCTCGTCGTGTACCTGCTGTCGGTCTACTACAGCCTGTTCTGGCGGATCGAGGAGCAGGCAATCGCCGGCGTTCACCAGCTCAGTGGGCGCTGGCCGGCGGCCGTCGCGGGCGCGGCCCTCGTGTCGGCGCTCTTGCTGATCGTGGTTCTGGCCAAGGTGCTGGTTGACGCAATCGGGCCCACTGTCGAGGCCACGGCGATGACCGAGTTCTTCGTTGGCATGGTGGTCATCCCGCTAGTCGGCAGCGTCTCGGAGCACCTTCTGGCGTTCGAGACGGCCTGGCGCAATCGGATGGACGTCTCGATGTCGATCGCGCTGGGATCGAGCATCCAGGTCGCGCTCTACGTCGCGCCCCTGCTGGTGTTCGCGTCACTGATCCTCGGGCACCCGATGGACCTGATCTTCACGCAGATCGAGCTCGTGGCTCTCGCCGCCGCGGCCCTCGTCACTACACTGGTGGCCTTCGACGGCGAGAGCAACTGGCTGGAGGGCGTGATGGTGCTGGCCGTCTACACGCTCCTGGTCCTGGCGTTCTTCTGGTGGCCGTAGCTCCCGGTGGTTGCTCCGGCGCGCTTCCGCTGGCCCGCACCGGCGCGCTTCCGCCGGCCCGCACTAGCTCGTGTCCGGTCGGCAGCTCCAGCGCGCTTCAGCTGGCCCGCACCAGCGCGCTTCCGCTGGCCCGCACCAGCGCGCTTCCGCCGGCCCGCGCCAGCGCGCTGCAGGCGGCGTGCGCGCGGCTAGCCGTCGAGATTTCCGGGCCCGCCGCCGTCTACACTACAATGTAAGTCTGTTGAAACAGACTGATTCGGTCCCACTCCGCGAGGATACCCGTGAGCTTCTACCTTAGCTGGGCATTGATCGTCATCTCCATCGTGCTGATCGGGCTCGTGCTGCTGCAGGCGCGCGGCGGCGGGCTCGGCAGCATGTTCGGTGGCGACGGCGGCGTGTACAAGACGCGCCGCGGCATGGAGAAGACCGTCTACAACACCACGATCGTGTTCGCGGCGCTCTTCCTCATCGTATCGATGCTCACCGTTCTCTTCGACTAGCTTCCACGATCCGTGCTGCGTCGACTCCGTTGGCAACTGGCGCTGGCGGCGGTCGGCGTATCCGTCATAGCCCTCGTGCTGGCCCTGTTCTCGAACAGGGCCTTCGTCGACCGCCCTACGCGCGGGGGGCAGCTCGTCGAGGCGCTAGTCGGTCGCCCCGCCGTCATGAACCCGCTCTTCGCCGTCGAGGACTCCGAGAAGGCGGTTGCGCGGCTGCTCTTCAGCGGGCTGACAAGACCCGACGCTGAGCGCGGTCCGCGCGCCGATCTGGCCACGAACTGGACCGTCAGCCCCGACGGGTTGACGTACACGTTCAACCTCCGCGAGGGCGCGCGGTGGCACGACGGCCAGCCCGTCACGGCCGATGACGTGGTGTTCACGGCCGAGACGGCGCGGCTCGTGGGCGAGGACCCGATCTTGTCGGCGTCCGCCTCGCCGCTGGTCCAGCCATGGGTGCATGTCACGGCGAGGGCCATCGACTCGCGTACGGTCGAGCTCGTGCTTGACGGGGCCTACGCCCCGTTCCTGGACGCAACGGCGTTGGGGATCCTGCCCCTCCACTTGCTGGCCGGAGTTGAGCCGGCGGAGCTTCCTCGCCACCGGTTCTCGCAGCTCGAGCCGATCGGCGCCGGGCCGTACATGCTGGACTCGCCGGGCGCCCTCGAGGGCGACCTGATGCGTCTGACGCGCTATGACGGGCACTGGGACGCGACCGCCGAGCGGCCCTACCTGGACGAGCTCGAGTTCAGGTTCATGACCGACGTGGACGACTCGCTCGAGGCCATCGGACAGCGTGACGTGCAGGCCATGGGCGACGTGCCGGTCGATGCGTTTGACGCGCTGGGCGACGAGGCGCGGCTGTACACGTCGATAGAGCCCGGCTACACGCTCGTCTACCTGAACCACGCCAACGTGCTCTTCGCCGACCAGGCCGTGCGGCTGGCCTTGTCGCTGGCGCTGGACAGGGAGGGCATCGTCCACGACCCGGGCCTCGTGAACGGTCAGGGGATCGTCGCGCGAAGCCCGATCGCGCCCGGGTCCTGGGCGTACGACGCGACCATCGATGCCCCTGAGTACGACCCGGAGCAAGCGCGAGACATCCTCGACCGAGCGGGGTGGGTCGACAGCGACGGGGACGAGGTGCGGGATCGCGAGGGCAAGCGCTTGAGCTTCCGGCTGGGCTCGCTCGACGACCCGCAGAGCATAGCCATCGTCGAGCGCATCGCGGCGGACTGGAGCGCCGTAGGCGTAGAGGCAGCGGTCGAGCCGCACAACCAGCAAGGCACCGTGCACGCCCTCTCCAACCGCGACTTCGAGGCCATGCTCTTCTCGTGGCAGCTGCGGCAATACGAGCCGGACCCCTATCCCCTATGGCATTCATCGCAAGCCGAGGACGGTCAGAACTTCGGGCGCTACAGCAACCCTGAGGTCGATCGCCTGCTCGTCGAGGCACGGCAGGCGCACCCGAGCGACCGTGAGGGGCGCGCGGAGCTGTTCCACGAGTTCCAGCAGGTGTTCGTCTCGG
>JBJYWW010000243.1:0-4975 GCA_046259645.1 Anaerolineae bacterium | reverse complement strand
GCTTCCGCCCACTAGGGAGGGCAGGGTGTGCCTGCGGGATCGACTTGCCTCGGCTTCCGCCCACTAGGGAGGGCAGGGTGTGCCTGCGGGATCGACTTGCCATGGCATCGAGAGCCCGCAGGCACACCCTGCCCTCCCCCCTTACTCGTCCTTCAGCCGCCGGTACGCCCCGGCCCACAAGCCGGGCGAACGCGTGAGCTTGGACACCTGGACGTCGGAGAAGCGCGGCGCCAACGACGCCAGCAGCACCGGCAGCCGGGCCCAGTCGCCGCCCTTGATCAAGTTCGCCATGCGGTCGGCGACGCGCGACGCCCACTCCCACTCTTGACGCAGCCTGTCGGCCTTGATGTAGTAGTGGCGCTTGTCCCAGGCCGTCGCCGATCGCTCGATGCCCGCGTCGATCTCGCGCAGCGAGAAAACGATCAGGGCCGCGAGGTCGCGGGTCTCGTCATCGAGCTCCTGCTTGGCCATCAGGCGGTTCAGCGCCTCGGCGATCGTGCGCCGCAGGCGCTGGCGCTGCGCGCTCGGGCTGTCGGTGTTGACGATGCGACTCATGCGCTCTCTCGCTAGACTGCTCGGCCTGTGACACGCTCGGGGCTGTCGCCGCGTGCGGCCGGGATTCTAGCACGCCGGCCACGGCGCGGGGCACGGCGGCGCCACGCGGTTCGCCGGGCGCCGGCTCGGTGCCGTGGCGAAACGCTGGACCGGCCCACTCGCGGTCGGTAGAATGCGGTCATGGGCGCGCCGAGCTCCCGTCTGTCCCCCGCCCGCGGTCCGCGGGACGAGTGCGCGGTGGTTGGCGTCTACGCCCCGGGCCGACCCGTCGGCAGCATGGCGCTCGCCGGCCACCTCGACCTCCACCACCGCGGCCAGGAGAGCGCCGGCATCGCCGTCGCCAACGGCGAGCAGATCGCCGTCGCCAAGGGCATGGGCATCGCCGAGATCGTCTTCACGTTCGACCAGGACGTTCCGGACCTCGAGAATGCCCTGCTGGCGGTGGGCCACGACCGTTACACGACGTCTGGCGGGCTGTGCGACGCGCAGCCGCTCGAGTTCAACGGCCTGGTCATCGCGCACAACGGCAACCTCACCAACGCGTCGAGCTTGAGGGCCGAATACCCCCCACCGAGCGTCGACGGCCAGCAGCCGGTCAGCGACACCGCCGTGGCGCTCCAGCTGCTTGCGCACACGGATGGCGCGTCCACGATCGACCGGCTCTCCCGCGGGCTGCGTCGGCTCCAAGGCGCGTATGCCATGGTCCTGGCCACGAGCAGCGCGCTGTACGGGGCGCGTGATCCGCACGGATTCCGACCACTCGTGTTGGGGCGCACCGAGGGCGGCTGGGTGCTGGCCTCCGAGACCGCAGCGTTCACGCGAATGCGCGCCGAGTTCGTTCGGGAGCTCGAGCCCGGCGAGATAGTCGAGATCGACGCGGCCGGCGTGGGCTCGCACCACCTGGGCCCGTTGTCACCCCCTCCGCCGGCACGGTGCATCTTCGAGCTCGTATACCTCTCGCGGCCCGACAGCACCATCTTCGGCCGCTCGGTGGAGCAGTTCCGGCGCCTCACCGGCGAGGTCCTCGCCCGCAAGGCGCCGGTTGACGCAGACCTGGTCATGGCGGTGCCTCGGTCCGGCATTGCCGCGACCGTCGGCTACGCCGCCTCCGAGACGGCGCGAGCAATGGGCATCACCTACCAGGAGGGCCTGCTGACCAACGCCTACTCCGGCCTGGCCACGGGCTTCCGCACCTTCATCCAACCGACGGGCCGGGACGCCGCGGCCGTGATCAAGTACAGCGTCATCGAGCCGGTCGTCCGTGAGAAGCGCGTGATCGTCGTGGACGACTCCGTCGTGCGGGGATCGTTTCGGCACATCGCCGCCAAGCTCAGAGCAGCCGGCGCGCGCGCCGTGCACTTGCGGATCGCGTGCCCACCTCTGATCGGCGGCTGCTACTACGGGGTTGACTTCGGCGACGGCGAGCTGCTGGCCAACCGCGTACCTGACCTCGATGATCGAGCGGCCTTCCTGGGCGTCGACTCGCTCGTGCACGTCTCGTGTCGTGAGCTGGTTGAGATCGCCTTGGAGAAGGACCTCGCGGGCGTCGAGCACGACGATCCTGACGTCTTCTTGCGCCATGGCTACTGCGGCGCGTGCTTCACTCGCAACTACCCGACCAACGTCACCGGCACGATCCCCCGCGACCAGGCGGCAGAGGACGAGGCAGGTGCGCTGGCCGCCGCCATCGAGTAGAACACGGGGGAGCCCATGACCGACCAAGCCAACATCGGGCTGTTCTCGACACTGACGAGCACCGGCTCGCGACAGCTGCTGACGACCATCGCCGGCGCGACGCAGGACGGCACGGTGCCCGGCGCCGCGGTGTCGTTCGTCTTCTGCAACCGGGCGCCGGGCGAGTCGGAGGTGACCGACGAGTCCGTAGCCATCATCGAGGGCGACTACGGGATCCCGGTCATCCGGAAGTCGGCCGTCGACTTCAGGCGTGAGCAGCGGCTTGCGGCGCGCGAGGCGGCGAAGAAGGGCGACGACGAACCGCTCTGGGCCTGGCGCGAGGAGTTCTACGAGTCCTTCCGGGACGAGCTGCCACGGACGGACCTCGACCTGCTGCTGGGCGACATGTGGATATGGAGCCGCTCGCTGTGCCGTGACCGGCGCGGGGTGAACCTGCACCCGTCGCTGCCGTCCGGACCGCTCGGCAAGATGTGGTTCGACGTCACGTGGGACCTGGTAGCGTCCGAGCAAGGCGTGTCCGGCGTGATGCTGCACCGGGTGACGCCCGAGGTCGACATGGGGCCCGTGGTGTCGTTCACCGCGTACTCCCTGCACGACGACGAGCTGGACCCGCTCTGGGCGACCCTGCCGGAATGCGTGGACGAGCGCGTAGCGCTGATAAGCTCGCAGCGCGCGCTGAAGCGCGACGCAACCCACCCGTTGTTCCACGCGCTGCGCTCCAAGGGCCTCGCCCGCGAGATGCCGCTGATGATCGAGACGGTGCGCGCCGCCGCCGATGGCCGGCTGGCGCTGGCGCACGGCGAGGTGGTCGACGACGATGGCAACGTGATCAAGGGCGGCCTCGACTTGACGGCCGAAGTGGAGGCCGCTGTCGCGGCGAAGGAGCGATCGTGATGGACGAGAGGTCACCCCGGGCACTGGTTGCGCTGGTCGGGCGGCTTGGGCTGCTCACGCGGCTTGGGCCGCACGTGCTGCCCGGGCTACTTGGGCTGCTCGGGCTGCTCGGGCTGCTCGGGCTGCTCTCCACCCTTGGACTGGCCGGGTCGACGGCTGCCGGCGTTCCGAGCAGCGAGGTGTTCGCTCAGGGCAACGACCTCGTCGGGCTTGCCCTTATGCCTGTCGTGCTCGATCGCCCCGGCAGTGACTGGCCGGCCCCGATCGTGACCGCCGCGCCTACCGACGAGCCCTCCGCCACATCCACCCCGCAGCCGCCGCCGACGGCGACCGAGTTCGTCTGCCCACCGCTCGCCGAGCGGGTCACGGTGGGCGCGATCGACGTCTCCCCGGACTTTGTGAAGGTCCAGCGCAACCGCTTCGAGCCGCCCTCCGCCGTGTTCTTCGGCGTCCATCCGAGTGGCGACGACTTCGCGAGCGTGGCCTGGGCGGACACGGCGGGGCGCGTACACGTGACGACGCTCGACGACACGCTTCAGCCGGGCACGGGCGGCGCAACAGGAGCGACGGTCGACGGCGACGAGGTCACGGGCCTGGCGGCGCACGACGACGGCGTGGCGCTGCTGGTTGTGCGCGAAGACAACTTGCACTTGGTCCGGCTGAGCGGCGGGCAGGTCGACTTCGACAACCACTTGATCGGTGGCGGGAATCAGAACGTGGCCGGCAACAAGTGGGTCGACAGCTGGGGCCACGTGGCGCGCCTGGTGTGGTCCGGCGACCGCTACGGCGCCTACTCGGGGCACACCCAGCAGTTCGGGTCGCAGGGCAAGCACCAGGGCGACCTGCTCTGGTTCTTCGACGGCGAAGGCAAGAAGCTCGACGTCCGCGGCGAGTGGGACTGGGGCTGCAGCCACAGCCTCGATCTGCGACTGGCATACAACGGCGCACGGTTCGGACCGGTGTGCCTGTCCGATGCGTACCCCAAGCCGGGCTTCCACTTCGCCCACCAGGAGGCGATGATCCGAGCCGAGCCCTCGGGCGACGGACACGGCTACAGCGCCGCCAACCTGGGTGGCTGGGTGCCGGTCGACGACGGCTTCCTGATGAGCTTCACGTCGCCCGAGGGGCGCTCGTCGTCCGACGTGGGCCTCATGCACGTGGCCAACGACGCGGACGTCTCGGGCCCGACCTGGTTGACGGACAGCGCCGGTGTCGACGAGTCCGCGCCGCATCTCGCGGCATACGGCGACGGCTTCCTCGCCGGCTGGACCGCCGGCGAGACGCACCTCGTAGCGGAGCTCGACGCCGCGCTGAACGTGGCCGCCGGCCCGGTAGCCATCGACGCGCTGATCGACCCGCGCGACGACATGGTCACCCTGCCGGACGGGGACGTCGCCTGGGCGTTCGCCTGGGACGACTTCAGCGAGCTCAAGGTCGTGCGAGTGGAGTCGTGCATCGCGCCCGAGCCGCCGACTCAAGCGCCGCCGACCGCCACCGACGAGGCGCCGACCGTCTCGCCGAGCGACACGGCTGGGCCGACCTACGGCACACCGGGTCAGCCCACCGAGCGCCCGACCAGGACGCCACGATTCACTCCAGAGGCGACCGACACGCCCGGCCCCTCGCCCACGGCCGGGCCGACGAGCCCGAGCGACTGCCGCGACGTGCTGACCAACGGCAGCTTCGAGGACGGTCTCAGCGGCTGGGACTTCGAGGGCGAGATCGTCCTGCGTGACGGCGACCGAGACTCGGGCCGGTACGTCGCGGCGCTGGTCGGGCGCAATCGAACCACGGCCCGGCTGGCGCAGGGCTTCGCGCCCCCGGCCGGGAC
>JBJYWW010000242.1:0-3837 GCA_046259645.1 Anaerolineae bacterium | reverse complement strand
CCCGACGAAGTCGTCGCCCGAGCAGAAGTCGGCCGTGACCGACGTGCCCGGCTGGATCGACATCGGGACCGTCAGGGTCGGCGCAGCCTCACCCGACTTGTAGACCTCGAGGTCCGCAGTCGCGGGCGCGCTGGTGTCCGTGTTCTGGACGGAGATCAGCGAGCACTGCCCGTAGTACTGCTTGACCGCGAGCGGAACCGCAACGTCGTTCCCGGGGATCACGTTGCTGTAGATTGCCGCGCCGCCGCTGGCCTGCCAGTCAGTGCGGGCGATAGCGGCGATCTGGCGATCGGAGTTGATGACGGCCGCGTAGGCGCCGTCGGGAAGCTCTTCCAGGCTCGGCAGGTAGTAAAGCGCCGAACCGCGGGGCGGCGTCGTCGCGGCCGCGATCGAGATGGCCGGCGATCCGTCCTGCTTGTAGAAGTTGGCGGTGATGGCTGCGTCCTGCGACGCGTCCAGGTTCTGGACCTGGATGCCGGTCTCACCCGAGCCCTGGACGCCGGCCAAGCGGCTGGCGTACACGGCGGGCGTGTCCTGCGGGCCGAAGGCACCGGACAGTCCCGCCACGAGAACGGCGACGACGGCGGCCATCGAGAGCAGTACGACTAGCTTCTTCATTCAGTATTCCTCCTGGAAGTCGCTGGGTTTGGGTCCTAGCCCCCTGGTCGGTGTCGACCTCACGCCCCAGAAACGCCTACGGCGCCGCCGGGAGCGCTTGTCTGGTAACCAGTCTACAGCCCAAGAGCCCTCCAGCAATGCTCCGACTGTTCACTTGCGCGCCCCAAGGCCTACCACCTTGGTAGTAGTCGGGGCCGAAATCGCCCTCTTGGAGCGGGTTTCGGCCCGTCGAGCACCGACACTCGCCCCGAAGGCGCCCTAGCCGCCCGCGTCGTCGCTCGTAGCGCTCGCCGCCCCGTCGTCAGCTCCGCTGCCGGAGCCTTCGTCGGCGCCGTCAGCCGCCCCATCATCGACGCCCTCGCCCGTGTCGTCGCCCTCGGCATCGTCCGCGTCAGCCGAGCTCGCGTCGTCGTCGGGCGCCGCCGTCGGCGGCATGAGCTCCTCGGGCACGTTCTTGATGAACTGCTCAAGGAAGTCGACCTGGCTGCTGGCGCGGTACCCCAGGTAGGAGTCCGGCTCCAGGTCCGCAACCTCCTTGAAGTCCTCGAGCGCCTCGTGATAGCGACTGAAACGGAACAGCAGCATGCCGCGCGTGAACAAGACATCGGGGTCGCGCGCGATCTCCAGTGACCGCTCGTAGTCAGCCAACGACTCGTCCAGGTCACCGAGGTTCTCGTAGACCGTGGCGCGGTTGGCGTAGGCCAGGGCCAGCGAGTCGTCGAGCTCGAGCGCCTTGTCGAGATCGTCGAGCGCCTCGGTGAACTCCTCGCGGCCCATGTGCAGGCGCCCGCGGTTGGCGTAGGCCTCGGCGTAGTCGGGCTCGAGCTCTAGCGCCCGCTCGAAGTCGGCCTGCGCTTCGTCGAAGCGGCGCAAGCTAAGGTACGCCACGCCGCGGTTGTTGATCACGACGGGATCGTCGGGCGCCAGCTCGAGGGACTCGGTCGCGTCCCGTATCGCCTCCTCGTGCCGGTCCAACGCGTCGTTGGCGAACGACCTGTTCGCCAAGGCGATGGCCAGCAGCTCGTCGTCGCCGTCCGCGCGGGCGTCCTCGATCGCCTCGGAGAACGCCTCGTAAGCCTTGTCGTAGTTGCCGGCGTCCAGATAGCGCACGCCGCGTTCGTGCGGGCTGCGCATTAGGCCGCACGCGCCGAGCGCCACGCCTATCGCGCCGATGGCCAGCGTCCTGCCCGCCAATGTCGCCATCTGGCTCGCCGGCACAGGCAGCCGGAACGCGCACGTGTGGCGGCGCACCGCGCCTCCATGGGCCCAAGTCGGGATTGCGTTGCTGATGTTCAAGCGGTCTTCTCCTTGGTCGAGGCGCATATCATGACCGCCACGCATCGCATCCGCAATGCGACGATGGTCGTACTGGAACGGCTACCGAACGATCCCGGGCCCCTTCAGGCCCTAGCTGACCGTCGGAGCCTCATCCGATGGTGGCATCCGATGCGACCGGCGCGCGGAGCCGGCACCAAGTTGCGGCCATCGCGGCCCAAGACAGCTGCACTACCACCATCCACAGGCGCCACGCGACCACCACGCCGAGGGCCACCACGGACGAACCGTAGAGAGGCGTCAGCAGCAGCACCACGCTCGCCTCCTTGATGATGCTGGTGGCAGGCAGCCACACGAGCAGGTTGGACACGGCCATCGACAGCCCCCACGCCGCCATGGCGTCAGGCACGGAGCCCGCCGGGCTCACGGCCACCATCAGCAGATGCAGCGCGAGACCGGATAGGACCAGCACCACGAAGTCGAGGCCGAACCACACCGCGAGCCGCCCCACGCTCGGCTCCGGGAGCACGTCGATGCTCCGTCCGAGCTTGGCAGCTGCCAGCCGCAGCACACGACCGTGCGCGCGCGGATGCAGCATCACCAGCGCGATCAGCGCCACCACCGCCAGGACCGCCATGCCCTGGGGCGGGCTGGCATGGGACCGCGGCGCCGCGAGCCCATACAGCAGGAGCCCGCCGAGCCCCACCAGGAGCCACTCCACGAGTAGCGCCGCGGTGACGGTCAGCCCCGGCACGCCGGCGCTGCGGTACATGGCCACCCGGCTGGCCGGCGACCAGACAGTGCCCGGGATCACGTGCGCCAGGCTGGCGTACGCGTTGATTCGCAGGTGCTGCCGAGCCGGCACCTCGACGTCGGGGCCGAGCATGTCGCGCCAAACCGCGACCAGGATCAGCCAACCCACGGTCTGCACGACCCACGCGGCGACGAGCGGCAGCACGTCGAGGTGCATTGCGTCGCGAATCGCCCTGTCGGAGAGGCTCGTCCAGTCTGAGGCAAGCTGCCGCACCAGCAGGACCACAACGGCGCCCGCCACCAGTAGCCCGAATGCCCGCCACGCGCGCGGCGAACGCAGCACGCCGGTGGCCCGCGGACCGCTCAAGCTCTCGCTCACGCGGCGGTGCGGCGGGCGGCGGCGCGGCGGGTGAGATCACGCGCCAAGTCGGCCAGACCGTCCGCGGTGCCGCGCAGGTAAGCCGCCGCCACCCGCGGGCGCCCGGCTGCCAGCGCCTCGGACACCGACCGGGCGGTGCTGCCGGTCCTGTAGGCGGCGATCAAGAGGCGATGCGGCCCATGCGCGTGCTTCGCGTAGTACGGCACGCTGGCGCGGGCCAGCAGGTACGCCTGGCGCGGGCTGCCCTCGCCGGTCGAGCGGGCGACGCGGTGGAGGATTCGGGCGCGCGGCACATGCACGATGCGCCAGCCGGCCGCCTTCGCCCGCAGGCACAAGTCGTGGTCCTCGTAGTAGAAGAAGAAGCGCTCGTCGAACCGTCCGACGCTCTCCCACAACTCCCGTCGAACGAGTAGGCAGCACCCGCTCGCCCAATCGACGTCGTACGCCTCGTCGCTGGGTGGATCGGCCGTGGTGTCGAAGGCCGCCAGCGTCGATCGACGCCGCCAGCCCGCCGAAGGCCAGACGCGCTCCGGGTCGTCATGGTGGAGCACGGTGGGCGCGGCCATGCCGACCCCCCGCTCGCGAGACGCGACTATCAGGCCCTCCACCAGGCCCGGCTGGGCCACGGTGTCGTTGTTCACGAGCAGGGTCGCGTCGGCGCCGCGGGCCAGGGCGCGGTCGATGCCGGCGTTGTAGCCGGCGGCGTAGCCCATGTTGCGCGGCAGCCCCAGCACGTCGATAGCCGCGAACACGCGCCGCGCCGCCTCCGTCGAGCCGTCGGTTGAGCCGTTGTCCACCAGCATGATGCGATG